>QIHU01000754.1 GCA_003231035.1 Acidobacteriota bacterium | reverse complement strand
TAGCGCGGTCAGAGCCAAACCTGGCTCAACCGATTCAAGGAGCATTCAAACCCATGGCAATAGATCCAAAAAAAGAGCGCCTGAAGGCGATCGAAAACGCGCTCGCCCAAATCGAACGTCAGTTCGGCAAGGGCTCAATCATGCGGCTGGGGCAGAAAGAGACCCTCGGCATTCCCGCCATTCCCACCGGCTCGCTTTCAATCGATCACGCGATCGGCATCGGCGGTTTCCCCCGTGGCAGGGTGGTCGAAGTGTACGGTCCCGAGGCTTCGGGTAAGACGACGCTGGCGCTCTCCGTGGTCGCCCAAGCCCAACGCACCGGCGGCGTGGCCGCCTTCATCGATGCCGAGCATGCGCTCGACGCCGAGTACGCCGGCAAGATCGGGGTCGATATCGACAACCTCCTAGTCTCCCAACCCGACAGCGGGGAGCAGGCGCTGGAGATCGCCGAGGCGCTGGTGCGCAGCAACGCACTGGCGATCATCGTCATCGACTCAGTGGCCGCGCTGGTGCCGCGAGCCGAACTCGAAGGTGAAATGGGCGACAGCCATGTCGGTCTGCACGCCCGTCTGATGTCTCAGGCGTTGCGCAAGCTGACGGCGATCGTCGCCAAGTCACAGACCACCCTGGTTTTCATTAACCAGATTCGCGAGAAGATCGGCGTGATGTTCGGCAGTCCCGAGACCACCACGGGTGGCCGAGCGCTGAAGTTCTACTCGTCGGTACGCATCGACATCCGGCGCATCGGTGCCCTCAAGATCGGTGACCAGGTGGTCGGCAACCGCTCACGGGTAAAGGTGGTCAAAAACAAGACCGCCGCTCCCTTCCGTCAGGCGGAGTTTGACATCGACTACGGCGTTGGGATTTCCCGCGCTGGCGAATTGGTCGACCTCGGGCTCGAGCACAAACTGGTGCAAAAAAGTGGTGCTTGGTACAGCGCTGGCGAAGTGCGGTTGGGGCAAGGGCGCGAAAACGCCAAGCAGTTCTTCCGCGACAATCCCGATCTGGCCGACGAGATCGAAGACAAACTCCGCGAAGCCCTCAACCTGCCGCCGCTGCTACCCGCCGTCAAGCCGGAGCCGGTCGAGGACAAGGAGCCGGCAGCCGCGAAAGCCTAAAGCCCCGCGAAAACTTACCACCACAAATCCGCCGCGACCTCTCTCACCGCCAAGGGGCCAAAGGGCGGTCGCGGCGACACCGTGCCACGGGAGACCGCCATGAGATCGTTCGCCTTCAGCCTGCTCGCCGCCCTTAGCTTGGTGCTTTCGGCACCGGCGGGAGCCCTGGAAGTCAGCCTCGCCGCGGACGGCGCGCAGCTGACCGGCAAGGTCTTGCGTTTCAAGGTCACCACCGAGGGGCTGGAAGCGGGTGAGACGGCCACCGCCAGAGTTCTCCTGGACGGTCGCGAGGTCAGCCAACCCGGCGGCCTCTCGATCTCCTCCGGCGAACAGACCGTGGCCCTGAGCGACCTCGCTATTTCTAGCGGCCGGCACACGGTCGTCTTGCACCTCACCACCTCGAACGGAGCCTCCGCTGAAGCCGAAACCACCCTGCGCGCTATCCCCGGCTGGCTGTCGGCGACTCCCCCGCTGGTCGCGATCCTCCTCGCCCTGGTGTTCAAGGACGTCCTCCTGGCCCTCTTCTCCGGGGTCTTCCTCGGCGCGATGATTCTGGTCGGCTGGAATCCGATCGCCGCCTTCGCCCGCACCGGCGATCAGTTCATCGTCCCGGCCTTCGCCGACATCAGCCATGTACAGATCATCGTCTTCTCAACCTTGCTCGGCGGCATGGTCGGGGTGATCAGCAAGAGCGGCGGCACCCACGGCATCGTCGAGTGGCTCTCTCCCCACGCCACCACCGCGCGCCGCGGCCAAATCGCCACCTGGCTGATGGGCATCCTGGTCTTCTTCGACGACTACGCCAACAGCCTGATCGTTGGCAACACCATGCGGCCGATTACCGATCGGTTGAAGATCAGCCGCGAAAAGCTGGCCTACATCGTCGATTCGACCGCCGCGCCAATCGCTAGCTTGATTCCGATCTCGACCTGGGTCGGCTTCGAGGTCGGCTTGATCGCCGGAGCTTTCAAGAGTCTCGATCTACCGTTCAACGGGTATCAGGTGTTCATCGCCTCGATCCCCTACCGTTTCTACCCGCTGTTCGCGCTGGTACTCGGCTTGACCATCGCCATGAGCCGTCGCGACTTCGGTCCGATGCTCGCGGCGGAACGCCGTGCCGCGGCCACCGGCGCGGTTCTCGCCGATGGCGACACGCCGCTGGCGGACTTCACCAAGGGGGGCTTGATGCCTCGCGACGAAGTCCCCAAACGGGCCATCAACGCCTTCATCCCTATCGGTGTGGTCGTCGTGGTCACCCTAGCGGGGCTCTATGCCTCGGGCGCCGCGGGTCTTGACCGGGCACAGTTCCCTACCCTCTTCAAGTGGGTTCAAGAGGTTCTTTCCAACGCCGATTCTTACAACACTTTGGTCTGGGCCAGCATGGCTGGCTTGATCGGAGCCGTGGCCTTGCCCGTGGTGCAGCGCATCATGCCGCTCAAGGAGGCGCTGGAAGGGATGCTCGAGGGGTTCAAGACAATGCTTCTCGCCATCGTCGTCCTGATCCTCGCCTGGTCGGTGGCGGAGGTCTGTACTCAGCTCCACACCACCGATTTCATTGTCGCAATGACCGAAAACGTCCTCTCGCCGCGCCTTCTGCCAGCCCTCGTCTTCGTCATCTCGGCGGTTGTCGCCTTCGCCACAGGCTCCTCGTGGAGCACCATGGCAATCCTCATGCCGCTGGTGATCTCCTTGGCCCACGGCCTTTCCACCGCCGCCGGGAGCGGCACCGAGAGTGCCGCCTTCTACACCCTGATGGTCGGCACCATCTCTTCGGTGCTCGCCGGTAGCGTCTGGGGGGACCACTGCTCGCCGATTTCAGACACCACGATCCTCTCCAGCATGGCCTCGGGCTGCGATCACATCGCCCACGTGCGCACCCAATTGCCGTACGCCGTGGGGTTGGGGATCTTGGGACTCTTGATCGGCGACCTGCCGACCGCCTACGGCATGCCGGTCTGGGTCTCGCTGGTGGTCGGTTCGGCGGCCATCGTAGGCGCTGTCCTGTGGCTAGGCAAGCGAATCGACGACAGCCCAGCAGCCACCGCTAGCGGCTAGCCTCAAACCAGTGTCGAGCCAGAATCCAACGGCCCGAGAGCGGCACAATCCAGTAGGATCGCCTGCCGAGACTCGCGGTCTCCGCGCTCACTTCGCTGACTCGCAACACACAGAACACAACAGAACAAGGAGAGTTCGAATGTCGATCTCTGTCGGGGACAAGATCCCCAATGTCACCCTCAAGACTCCAACCCACGACGCTATCGCGGATCTTTCCACCGGCGAGTTTTTCGCCGGCAAGAAGGTGGTCCTCTTCGCCGTGCCGGGCGCCTTCACTCCCACCTGTTCGGTCAACCATCTGCCCAGCTTCGTCGACCATGCTGACGAGATCCTGAGCCTCGGCGTCGACGCCATCGCCTGCACCGCGGTCAACGATGCCTTTGTACTCAGCGCCTGGGCCAAGGCCAACGGCGCCCAAGACAAGGTCACCATGCTGGCCGACGGCAACGGCGAGTTCGCCCGCGCGCTGGGCATGGAACTCGACGCCTCCGGCAACGGCCTCGGGCTCCGCTCGAAGCGCTACGCGGCCGTGGTGGACGACAGCGTAGTCACAACGCTTTACGTCGAAGCCAACCCTGGCGAGATGCAGATCACCGGCGCCCAGACAATCCTGGAAGCCCTGCAAAGCTAGCCGATTCGTCCAGGGGCACAAATGCGCTGGGTTCAGGAGAGAGCAGAATCCTTGGGGCAGTAGACCTACGCACGGGGTATCGAACGAAGCGCGCGAGTCCCTTCGGACGAGCCCGGCCGCCAAGACCGGACTCTTCGGGATGAGAGGCGAAAAAACACAATCCTTAGAGACGCCAAGCGTCTCTAAGGATTAAACACCACCAAGCGGCGCTCGCCAATCAGCGACTCGTTGCCGGTGAGATCTCGGACCAGTACTTGAACCAGGTGGCTTCCTTGGGAAAGCTGGGTGCTGTCCAAGGTGAAGGACCAGCCGGGCGCCGCGCTCTGCGGATAGCCGGGATAGCGCTGGGTGACCTTGGGACGGGCGAAGCCCTGCACCGCATTGCCGAATTGGACACCGTCGACCAGGATCGTGATCCGCGAGATCCCTTCCCAATCCAAGGCCCAACCCACCAAGGTGACGCCACCGCTGAGAATCAGTCCATCGCGGGTACGACCGAGACGGCCGAACGCCTTCTCGTTGGAGAGGAATTCTTGGCAAGTGAAGATCACCGGGATCTCATCGATAGCGGCCACCTGACCGATGATGTCTCCCGAGCGGATGGTCAGCACGTGCTTGCCTGGGGTGTAGCCGAAATCGATCAGGGCTCCGATGTCCATCACGAACCGGAAGCCGCTCTGTGCCGAATCCGACAACCCGGGGAACGACCGTGAAATGTCGAAGCGCTCCATGCCATAGCAGTTGGACAACCCCCCGCGGGCTGCGTCGAACTCACAATCCCGCAGGCTGTTGGCGAAAATGGCGCCATCGATCAACAACTCGACATAGCCGACCCCTTGATCCGCGATCTCTACACCGACATCCAGGGCAAAACCCGAAACCACGCTATAGCGCCGCTGGGGATCCAACGGATCGCAGGTTCCGGTGAGTTCACCATTGGCGATGGGAAACTCGAGCTTGCCAAAAGGAATCAAGTTCGAGGTGAGATTGGTGAACAGGATGGTGTGGGTATTGAGGACACTCGTCTCACCAGTGTCTGAAAGCACCCGCGCGCCGACCTGGTGGTTGCCGTTGGGAAAGCGGGTCGTGTCGAGTGAGAAGGCAAACCCGGCTGCCGCGGCGTCGGGAAAGGTAGGGAAATCCTGCGCGACTCCTGGTCGGACCCGCCCGTACTGAGCTCGACCGACCACCTTCCCATCCACCAGGATGTCGACCGCCGCGACGCCGTCGTCGTCCAGCGCCCAGCCATGAATCGGAATGACGCCGGCTCCGCCATTGCCACCGCCCACCTGGCCGCCAACACTGCCGAACGGTGGGGCCGCGAAGGCCGTGCCCGTGGCGCTCAAGGCGACCGCTACTAAGATTGCGATGAATAGCTTGCGCTGCATGATTTTCCTCCAGTGACGGCTTTTTCGACTGTTTTCAAGCCGCGGAAGGTTGCTGTCGATGGGATGGTGGACGTACGAGGCTAAAGTTTTACCTTAACTTTTCTGCCGATTGTACCGATGGGTATTGACAAAAGTCAATTAGTTTCCCCCGCCACACCCCGTCCACCACCCTCGAAAGCCGCATGCCGCCAATCCGGTTTACCACCCTAACGAGGAGACAATTTCCCTCTGGAAGCGCCACCCGTGCTACCCTCGGCGGGTTCCCTATCGGTGATCTCCGTGGATGGCGCTGTTTCATGAAGCGCAGCGCACCCATCCGCCGCTTTCGCCTCCCCACCTCCGCTCCGCCAACCAAGGAGCGGGGAGATGGAGTATTCGAACGAGACTCAGTTGCTGCACCATTGTGCGCAACAGGGCAACGAAAGAGCCTGGAGCGAGTTAGTCCAGCGTTTCGACAGTCAGCTACAAATGGCGGTGCGCCGTGGCCTGCGGCGCGGCGGCGCGAAACTCTCGGTAGATGAGGTGAACGAGATGGTGCAGGAGGTGTACTGCCGCTTGCTCGACAACGACAGTCGTCACCTGCGCGACTTCCGCGGCAAGTGCGAAATGGAGGCTGCCGCCTACTTGTCGCGCATCGCCGAGACCGTGGTGCGGGACCAACTGCGCCGCCAGCGGGCGCTCAAACGCGGCGGTTTTCACCTCGCCATGCGCCAGGTCGACCTGGCCAGCTTGATGGTCACGCGCATCGATACGCGCGACTGCCCCGAACGCCGTGCCATGGCCCGCAGCCAGCTGCGCCGACTCCTCGAGCGCTATTGCGCCAGCGCTCCCCAACGCCTCCAAGATCGAAACCTGATGATTCTGCGCTGGTCTCTTCTCGAAGGCTGGACCAGCCGAGAGATCGCCGGAGCCCTGCCTGAGAAACCTACCGTGAGCAGCGTCAACTCGCTGCTCTTCCGCCTCCGTAGACGGTTGGCATCGCTGCCTACTTCATCTTCTCTTCGACGAATTCGACGTGACGCCGCACTTTCGGATCATACTTCTTGAGCCGCAGCTTCTCAGTGGAACCGCGCTTGTTCTTGGTCGTGGTGTAGAAGTAGCCGGTCCCGGCACTGGACACGAGTTTGATTTTTTCGGCCATGAGTTCGCCTCCAGAGATGCTCGCCTAGCCTAACCAGGCTTGGATGAAAAAGCAGCTCCCGTCGATCTTTACCGGATCGCTGCGGGGGCTGCGTTTGTTCGGCTTAGGCTTAAGTCTAATCGGACTGTGTATTTCAGGTAGTGACTTTCAGAAAATGGCGGGGCCGACGGGACTCGAACCCGCGACCTCCGGCGTGACAGGCCAGCGTTCTAACCAACTGAACTACGGCCCCGCATTGTCGGCAACCTTGGTGGGAGGTGTGGGATTCGAACCCGCGACCCCCTGCGTGTAAAGCAGGTGCTCTAACCAACTGAGCTAACCTCCCGGCCGCCGGAGATCGCCCATGCTATAGAAGCGCTCGCTGGAAAGTCAATCGGAATTTCAACGCAACCGATCTCGACGATCCGCCACGCCATCAGGTGGTTCGTGGCACAATGGGCTTTCGCCTATTTGACCGAACAGCCGCGTTGAATTCACCTCTCGCGCGCTCTTCAACTTCCAGCGACAAGAACCAGCGACAAGAAAAGGAGCAGCAGAAATATGTACGAGGTCCCAGCACTGACTTACAGCTTCGACGCGTTGCAGCCCCACATCGACAGCACGACGATGCAGATTCACCACGACAAACACCATGCGGCCTATGTATCGAAGCTCAACGCGGCCCTGGAGGGCCACGAAGGTCTTCAGTCGAAGAGCGTCGAGGCGCTTCTTCGCGACATCGACAGCGTCCCCGAGGCCATTCGCGGCGCGGTGCGCAACCATGGTGGCGGCCATGCCAATCACAGCCTCTTTTGGTCGGTCATGGGACCGGGCGGTGGCGGCGCACCGAGCGGCGACCTAGCCAGTGCGATCAACGCCGCGTTCGGCAGCTTCGAGAACTTCCAGGAACGCTTCAGCGGGGCGGCCGCGGGCCAGTTCGGCTCCGGCTGGGGCTGGCTGGTAGCCACCGAGAGTGGCCTCGAAGTGATCGCGCGGCCCAATCAGGACAGCCCCTTGATGGAGGGCAAGACGCCGCTATTGGGGGTTGACGTCTGGGAGCACGCCTACTACCTCCACTACCAAAACCGCCGCCCCGAGTACCTCAAAGCATGGTGGAACACGGTCCAGTGGGACACCGTTGCGGAGCGGCTCAAGCAGGGCTAGAAGAGCTCATTTCGCCAGCCGGCGCCCCATCTGGGGCCGGCTGGACTCTTCCCCGCCCGGTAAATCGGACCGCAACCGCCGGGTTAACTTTTGGATATACATAAGTTTGCACGTCTATGCCCAGAAAGTGAGCAGCCCGAACCGGAATCCTGGGCGCAATCTCAACTATAATTCAACCCGTGGTGCCGTAGTATTCATCACGATCAATAGGATCGAAGGCCGATCACCCGCCACGAAACCAAGGGGAGCTACTGCTCTGGGGGCAGTTCAGAGACTCAAGGAGGACTTCTAGGATGGCAAACGCAATCGCACACGATCATTCCGGCATGGCTCGAGACGAGCGCTACTTGACCAAGGTATTCAAGGCCCTTTCCGATGGCACCCGCCAGGAGATTTTGCGCCTACTCGAGAATCACCAACGCACTGTCGGCGAAATCGTCGGCAACTTCAATCTTTCGCAGCCGACGATCTCGCGGCACCTTTCGGTGCTCAAAGAGGCTGACCTGGTCATCGACCAACGCCAGGGCCAGAACGTGATCTACCGGCTCAACGATGAGGCGCTCTCGCAGTCGATGCGGGACTTCTTCGGCCAGTTCCGCAGCTGCCAAGACTCTTTCCGGTAGGCCATACCAGCAAACTACGGTCGGCAAGGTTACGGTAGAAGACCGGACCGTGGAGCAGTTCGCCTAGCAGCCCGTGCTCACCGGAGGGCTGATCCAACCCGTACCGGTGGCTCCCCGTTTGAAAACCCGCCCATGGGTTGATGGGCGGGTTTTTCGTCTTGGGATCCGGGGCATTTTGGCACCGGACTCTTGTTCTTGAGCGCCGCGCGCGTAATAATCCCCCTCCGGCTCCGGCGTTCGCTAAGAAGCTCGGAGTTTTTGCCTTGTAGGCGGTGTAGCTCAGCCGGTTAGAGCGAGCGGCTCATAACCGCTAGGTCAGGGGTTCAAGTCCCTTCACCGCCACCATTCTTTCTTGTTCGACCCGTTCTTGTCCGACCCCAACTTCTCGCCTTACCCTCGCGGTCACCCGATCCATGGGGTAGACCCCATCGAGGGTTGGTCTTGGCAATGAGATCTCTGCACGCGCTCAAGAGTTTCTTTGCGACCCAGCCGGGAACCGCGCCCATCGCGGGAGACCGCTGGATCGTCGCCTTCTCAGGCGGAAACGACTCCACCGCACTGCTCCTCGCCACGGCAAGCTGGGCAGCGACCCATGGAGTTGAGGTCGTGGCTGCCCACCTGGACCACGGTCTCGACCCTGGCTCCAGCGCGCGGGCACAATCGGCGGCTCGCTTGGCCAGACAGATCGGCGTACCTTTCCACGCCGAGCGCCGAGCGGTAAACTCGCGGCGGCGAGGCGGTGAGAGTCTTGAAGCAGCCGCCCGTCGGGTTCGTTATCGTTTTCTGGATGAGCTGCGCCGCAACCTTGGGGCTAGCGGCATCGCCACGGCGCACCATCGTGACGACCAAGTGGAAACGGTCCTCATGCGAATTCTTCAGGGGAGCGGATTGGAAGGGCTAGCGGCCATCCAACCACGACGGGGGTTCCTCTCTCGACCGCTTCTCAATTTGCCCAGAGCCGCGCTCCAAGCCGATGTCGAAGAGGCTGGCCTCGATCCCATCGATGACCCCACCAATCGGGATGAGGCGGCGCTGCGCAATCGAGTTCGCCACACTTTGCTACCTAGGATCGCGGCGAGGTACCCCAGCTTGCCAGACCAACTGACCCGCTTGGCCCGCGCGACCGGCGAGGCCCGCGGGACGATCCAAGCACCCCTCCTCGCCGCCTTGCGCCCCCGTTGTCGCCTCTCTCCCTTTGCCGCCGGTAGTAGGGCGACCACCATCGTGGTGCTCCGAAGCTCCTTTCAGCAACTGCACCAAGCCCTGAGGCCCCACGCCCTCGCCCTCCTCCATCGGTTGGCCGCGGCACCGTACCCCGCATCGCGAGCCGCCGTTTCCGAACTCGCTCGCCAGCTGGCCTCGGGCGGGCGACTGGGGTGCGACTGCGGCCACGGCTGGCGCTGGGAAGAGCACCATGGAGAGCTGACTCTCGCAAAGGTGGTCCCACCGACGCCTCGCTTCTCGTATACTCTAAAGCCTCCGGGGGAAATCGACCTCCCAGAGGTCGGTCTTCGTTTCCGACTCCGCCGTGGCCCGGTAGCTGCTTGGATGTTCAGCCAACAGCCCCTTCGAGCCGGTTTGGCCTTGAAGCTCAAACCGGGCCAAAGGGTGACGATTCGCAACCGAAGACCGGGCGATCGCGTACAACCTCTAGGGCACGGCAAATCCAGCCGTCTGAAGGAGATTCTGATTGACAACCGGGTGCCCCGCACCGAAAGAGACGCTCTCCCCTTGCTCACCGCCGCAGGGCGCATCGTGTGGGTACCCGGCGTCATGCTGGACGAAGGGTGCCGACTGGGCAGCGAGCGCGAAACCTGGATCGCGGAATGGGTACCCTCCCAGGAATCAGAACGCCGTCTAAACCGTTACCCTGGATACTCGGCGACCGCCGGGCCACCGACAGCCTCACGCTGCTGAATTCTAAGCAAAAATAACCCAAGGACCGACCAGTTTGAATTCCACTCTCAAGAGTTTGATTTTATGGATGGCCATCCTCCTGGCCCTCGCCATGCTGTGGCAAGCGTTCAACGCCAGCACCAGCCCGGTGGAAGAGCCGACCTACAGCGAGTTCATGGCTCGTGTTGAGCAGGGGACGGTCGAGAAAGTCACCATCAAAGACTCCGTGCTCACCGGCACGAGTCTCGACAGTGACCAGAAGTTCACCGTCCAACTGCCCAACAAACCCACCAACGAATGGATCGATTCTTCGCTCCGCGAGAAGGGAATCGAGGTCACGGCGAAGGACACCAATCCGAATCCTTTGCTGCGTACCCTGATCAATTGGGCTCCGATCCTCCTGCTGGTCGGTCTGTGGGTCTTCTTCATGCGCCAGATGCAGTCGGGCGGTAACCGGGCAATGTCCTTCGGCAAGAGCAAGGCCAAGTTGCTCAACGCCACCGGCAAGAAGGTGAGTTTCGCCGATGTCGCCGGTATCGACGAAGCCAAGGAAGAGCTCGGAGAGATCGTCGAGTTCCTCAAGGAGCCCCAGAAGTTCCAGAAGCTCGGCGGACGGATTCCCAAGGGCGTCCTGCTGATGGGACCTCCCGGCACCGGTAAGACCCTGCTCGCCCGGGCCATCGCCGGCGAAGCCAACGTCCCCTTCTTTTCGATCTCAGGTTCCGACTTCGTCGAGATGTTTGTCGGCGTCGGCGCCAGCCGGGTGCGCGACCTCTTCGAGCAAGGAGTGAAGAACGCTCCGTGCATTATCTTCATCGACGAGATCGACGCCGTGGGCCGTCATCGCGGCGCTGGCCTGGGCGGAGGTCACGACGAGCGCGAGCAGACTCTCAACCAGTTGTTGGTGGAGATGGACGGGTTTGAGTCGAACGAAGGGGTGATTTTGATCGCGGCCACCAACCGGCCAGACGTCCTTGACCCGGCGCTGCTGCGCCCAGGGCGGTTCGACCGCAGGATCGTCGTCGACCGGCCCGATATCAACGGTCGTCTCGGCATCTTAGAGGTCCACACCCGGGAGATCCCGCTCGCCGAAGGCATCGATCTACGGGTAATCGCTCGCGGCACCCCAGGCTTTGCCGGCGCCGACTTGGCGAACTTGGTCAACGAGGCCGCCTTGATCGCCGCTCGGCGCGACAAGAAGAAAGTCGGCATCGACGACTTCGAGTTCGCCAAAGACAAGATCATGATGGGCGCCGAGCGTAAGACGCTGATGATCACCGACGACGAAAAGCAGATCACCGCCGTGCACGAGGCGGGCCACGCACTGGTGGCGGCCTTTACGCCAGGTGCCGACCCGGTGCACAAAGTCACCATCATCCCCCGCGGCCGCGCTCTCGGACTCACCATGCAACTGCCGACCGAGGACAAGCATAACTACGGACAACGCTACATCGTCGGCCAGATCGCCATTCTGATGGGCGGCCGGGTGGCCGAGGAGCTGACCCAAGACGACATCACCACCGGTGCCTCGAGCGATATCGAGCGGGCCTCCGGCCTGGCCCGCAGCATGGTTTGCGAGTGGGGTATGTCCACCCTAGGCCCACTTGCCTACGGCAACAAGGACGAGCCAGTTTTTCTCGGCCGCGAGTTCGCTCAACGGACCGCCTTCAGCCCTGCGACGGCCCTGCGCATCGACGCCGAAATCGAGAAGATCGTCCAAGTCGGCTACCAGAGCGCCACCGACATCCTCACCGAGCACCGCGCGGTGCTCGACGCCGTCGCACTCGAGCTGCTGGACAAGGAGTCGATCGAAGGCAGCGACGTCTACACCATCATCGAGAAGCTGACCGGCCAAGATCTGGCTCCTTCCATCCCCAAGCTACCCGACATCGAGGGTTCGCGAAGCGAACCTTCCACTAGCGAGGAGAGCACCCGTGAGGAGAACGCCAACGACGGGGCCAACGGCGGCCCGCCACCCCAGATCGCGGCGGTGCCGGATCTGCCTCCCTCTTCGCCCGCTGAGAACACAACACCCACCGATGGCGAACCACCGGCCGACTCAGAAACCGACACCTCTTCGACCTAACCTTAGTCATGTTGCAGGAATCCCCTTCGCAGCGGCTCAGCGCCACATCATCTCGTTGCCCCAGATAGACTAACGAGGTAGGAGATATCCACGTTGAGTTTGACCGCCAGCCTCCACCCCACCGGCACCGACCCTCGACTACTGGGATTGCCGCGCGGTCGCAGCCTACAACTCGGGGGGCGCACTCTGCTGATGGGAGTGCTCAATCTGACCCCGGACTCGTTTAGCGACGGGGGCCGGTGGAATGACCCAGAACACACCGTTGAGCACGCTCTGGCGATGATCGAGGCCGGTGCCGACCTGCTCGACCTCGGCGCGGAGTCCACCCGGCCGGGCGGCGGTGTGTACGGTGACGGTGCCCGCGAGGTGTCGGCCGATGAAGAGTTGGAGCGCCTTCTTCCGGTCATCGAGCGGCTGCGAGAAGCTACCGACATCGCGCTCTCGATCGACACTCGCAAGGGCGCCGTGGCGCGGCAGGCCCTGGCGGCCGGCGGCGACCTGATCAACGACGTCTCGCTGCTCCAAGATCCTCAACTGGCCCAGGTCGCGGCAGAGTTCGGCTGCCCGTTGATCCTGATGCACAGCCGGGGCAAGACCTCCAGCATGCAGACCACGATTCGCTTCCACAATTTGCTGGCTGAGATTCGCGACGAACTCGAAGACGCCGTCCAGCGAGCGGTTGGCCTCGGTGTTGGTCGCGGCCAGCTGATGGTAGACCCCGGGATCGGTTTTGGTAAGAGCTACGACCAGAACCTCGAGATCCTGGCCAACCCGCGCTTTCTCGATCCGCTCGGCCTACCGGTCCTCATCGGCGCCAGTCGCAAGAGCTTCATCGGCCACCTCACGGGTGACGCGCCTGCGAGCGACCGTTTGGCCGGTAGCCTCGCCGCCGCCGGCTGGGCGGCCGCCCAAGGCGCGGCCATGGTTCGCGTTCATGACGTGCGCCAAACCGCTCGCTTCCTCAAAGTCTGGCGCGCGATCCAAGGCGGGCAGCGAGAGGTGACTTCATGACCCTGTCCGAGAGTCTGACCAAAAGCCTCTCCAACTTTGTACAGCTCTTGGGCTGGCGCGATTTTCTCGATGTCTTCTTCGTCGCTGTTCTGCTGTACTACCTGCTGCTCCTGATCCGCGGCACGCGGGCGGTGCAGGTGCTGATCGGCCTGCTGATCGTCAGCCTCCTCTACTACTTCGCTCGCCTCACCGGCTTGGCGACCCTCCAGTGGCTACTCGGTAACCTGCTGATTTTTCTACCCTTCTCGGTTATCGTGCTCTTCCGCCGGGAGATCCGGAGAGCCTTGGCCAGTTTTGGACGCAATCCACTGTGGGGGCTGACCGCGACGCAGAGGGTCGAAAACACCTTCGATGAGTTCGCGGTGGCGGTGACCTCGCTGGCCACCCGGAGGATTGGTGCCCTGATCGTGATCGAGAGGCTCGATGGCCTGCGTACCTACGTGGAGAACGGCATTATTCTGGACGCTGAACTCTCCTATGACCTGCTGATCAACATCTTCAGCCCGAGTACTCCGATGCACGACGGCGCCGTCGTGGTGCAAGGAGACCGAATCGCGGCGGCGGCCTGTTTCGTCCCCTTGACGCTCAAGCCGGAGCTGTCGCGCGAGTTCGGCTCGCGCCACCGCGCGGCGCTAGGCATCACCCAAGAGACCGATGCCGTGGCGATCGTGGTTTCGGAGGAGACCGGGACGATCTCGGTCGCCTTCGAGGGCCGCCTGACGCGCAATTTCAACGCCAAGACCCTGCGCAACGAGCTGTACCAGCGGTTGGTCACCGACCTCTACCCACAGCCCAAGACCTCGTGGTTCGGCCTGCGCAGGCGTTCCTTCCCCCAGCCCTTGGTCTCCTCGGAAGCCACCACCGAGACCGCGGCGCCACCGACTGGTGGCGAGTCGGCGGACTCCCGAACGACAGCATGAGCGAACGGACCAACCTGTGGGCCTACCGGATCGTCGCGCTGATCGTGGCGCTGGGCATGTGGTACTTCACGGTGGCCGAAACGCGCAAAAATCAAGCGCAAAAGACGATCGCCGCCAGCGTCACCTACACCAACATGCCCGACAATCTGGCAATCATCAGCGACAAGCCCAAGGTCAACGTGCACTTGGCCGGAACCAGTCGCGAAGTCCGCGGCCTAGGACCCCAGGATGTCGATGTTCTTGTGGACCTGGCCCAGGTCGAGAGCGGCACGGTCAACGTCAGCTTGGAGAAGATCGACGTGCTGGTGAAAGACGATCCGGCCTCGATCCGTGTGCTGTCGATCGAACCCAAAGTCATCAGCTTGGAGTTCGACGTGGTGGAACAGCGCAGTGTTCCGGTGAGCGCCGAGCTGGTGGGTGAGCCGGCGGCGGGCGCCACGGTCACCCGGGTACAAGTCATTCCCGACATGGTGCTGATCGAAGGACCTCGGGCCTACGTTGGGCGGATCCAGGAGCTGACGATCGGCCCCGTGAGCCTCGACACCCACGCCCTCAGCTTCACCGAAGACGTACCGGTGATCGTTCCCAACCCGCTGGTGCGCGTGGTGCGCCCCCCGCTAGTGCGAGTGGAAGTCTCGCTCGCCCAACCTCCCGCCCCTTCCGGCCCCGAATAGAGTCCAACACGACACTTCATGCCGGCCGCGACTCATCGCGGCGTCGCCCACCGGGCACCATGGGCGGCGACTTGCAGCAGAGAGAACTGAGATGGCCAAACTAGAACTCTTCGGTACCGACGGCATCCGCGGGCGCTTCGGCGACTACCCACTGGATCGGCCGACGGTGACCGCCCTCGGCCACCACTTGGCCACCCTGCTGGCCCGCCCATTGGCCAGCACGAGCGGCGAGCGGCAACCGCTCATCGTCCTTGGAGGCGACACCCGTTTCAGCACCCCGGAGCTCTGCGCCTGGCTGGCACAAGGGTTCCAACAAGCGGGAGCGCGTTACTATTTTTGCGGCGTCGTCCCCACCCCGGCCGTCGCTTGGGCCACCCGAGAAGTCGGTGCGAACTGCGGAATCGCCGTCTCGGCCAGCCACAATCCTTTCCTCGACAACGGCATCAAATTGATTGGAGCCGACGGCTTCAAGTGGTCGTTGGAGGACGAGGGACAACTCGAGCGACTCTTGCTCGCCCAACCCACCGCCGCCGATGGCCATCCTGACCCGCGCACCCCACCACAGGTCGTGTTCGAGGCCGACCCAGCCATCGCCAAGAGGTACTTGGATAGCGTTGTCAAAGCCTTCGCCAGCGACCGACCGCTGCACGGCTTGCGCTGTGTGCTCGACACCGGCAACGGCGCCGCCTCGGCCTTTGCCGGCCCTCTTTTCGAGCGCCTAGGCGCCGAAACCCTGGTGCTCAACCACCAACCCGACGGACGCAACATTAACCACCAGTGCGGCTCCACCCACCCGGAAGCGATGGCTCGTGCCGTGGTCGAGGGTGGTTTCGATCTCGGAATGGCCTTCGACGGCGATGCCGATCGGGTCATCTTCGCCGATGAACGGGGCGAGGTTCGAGACGGCGACGCCACCCTCTACCTGTGGGCCCGCGAG
This sequence comes from Acidobacteriota bacterium, assembly GCA_003231035.1. Lineage (GTDB taxonomy): Bacteria > Acidobacteriota > Thermoanaerobaculia > Multivoradales > SZUA-115 > SZUA-115. The sequence continues at coordinate 4,045 of QIHU01000754.1, read as the reverse complement.
CTCGCGGCTCGGGGCCAACTGCCAGAGCAGCGGATCGTCGCCACCAGCATGAGCAACCTCGGCCTGGAACGGGCCCTCAAGCGGGAGGGCATCGCGGTCCAACGGTGCGGGGTGGGAGACCGGGTGGTGGTGGAAACAATGCGCGAGCACAAGCTCACTCTCGGCGGCGAACAGTCAGGACACATCGTCCAACTGGGACTCTCGACGACCGGCGATGGCCTTTCGACCGCCGCTCAGATCGCGGCGCAAGTCGCCGCTCAACGGGCGGTGGCGGGGCTGCCCATGTCCGCCATGCTCGCCGATTTTCAGACCTTCCCGCAGATTCTGCTCAATGTCCCGGTAGCTCGCAAGCCGGACTTCTCGACCCTCCCCGCGGTGCGGAAGGCGGCTCGGCAGGTGGAAGAGAGGCTCGGCACCGACGGTCGGCTGGTGTTGCGCTACAGTGGCACCGAGCCGCTGGCTCGGGTGATGATCGAAGGTCCCGAACAGGGGCAAATCGAGAGGCTGGCGAGGGAACTCGCTGGCGTGATCGAGCACGAGTTGGCCCTTTCTTGAGAGGTAGACCGATGGCTACGCGCCTCGCCGTGAACATTGACCACGTCGCCACCTTGCGCCAAGCTCGGATGGCCCCCTACCCCGATCCGATCGCCGCCGCCGCCATTGCCGAGGAGGCCGGAGCGACAGGAATTACCGTCCACCTACGGGCCGATCGCCGTCACATCCAAGAGGAGGATGTGCGCCGGCTAGGACCGCGAGTCCGCGGCACGCTGAACCTGGAGATCGCCACCAGCGAAGAAATGCTGGCGGTCGCTGAAGAGCTGCGACCGACCCAAGTCAGCCTGGTCCCCGAGCGACCGGACGAGGTGACCACGGAAGGTGGGCTCAACCTCGTTGGCCAGATTGAGGAGGTCCGACGCGCCGCCGAACGACTGCGCCAAGCCGGGGTGGCCGTCTCTCTCTTCCTAGACCCGGATCCGCGCCAGATCGAAGCGATCGACCACCTGGGCGAGGGGCTTGTGGGCGGCTTCGAGATCAACACCGACCGCTACACCCGCGCCAAGGACGGCGACCGGTCCGCACAACTCGAGAAGGTCAGGGTCAGCGCCCGCCTCGGCCACCAGCGCGGCCTCCGCGTGTACGCCGGTCATGGGCTGACCCACACCAACGTCGGGGCGATCTCGACCATCCCCGAGATCGAAGAGCTGAACATCGGCCACTGGCTGATCAGCCGCTCGATCACCCTCGGACTGCACGGCGCGGTCACCGAGATGCTGGCGGCGATGAAGGGCTAGAAAGCCCGTCAGCGCTCCAGCTGGAGCCCTTCGTCGAACGGAATCTCCGCCACGCGTGCGATCACCATGGTGCTGGCGATCGGTAACAACGTGCGGTGGACACTGTCGCCGAAGGGGATATTGAGTTCGTAGAACCCCTGCTCGCTAATGCGAATCAAGGTCGCCTTGCTGCCCTTGAGTCCAAAGGAGGCATTGTGCACCATCACCAGGGTCGGTAACTCCATCTTACATCCTCTCTCGCGCCTGGCGGCTCGGCTTCAGTGGTGACTTCAGCAGTGACTTCAGCAGTGACTTCAGCAGTGAGCTCAACCGTCGAAGTAGCCTTGATCCTTGTAGTCCTTCAACTTGCGTTGCAGGGTTCGCAGTCCAATCTTGAGGATCTTGGCCGCTTCAGCTCGATGGCCATCGGTGCGTTTGAGCGTCTCCAAGATCGCCTGCCGCTCGATTTCGTCCATGGTGCGGGTCTCGCCGATCGCCGCCTGCACCGGGGCCCCAAAGTCGAGACTACTAGCCCCGGTTTCCCCGAAGAGATCCGGCGGCAGATCGTCCACGCCGATCTCTTCACCTTGGTGGAAGATCACCATCGACTCGATGACGTTGCGCAGCTGGCGCACATTGCCCGGCCAACCGTAGCAGGCCATCGCCGCCAGCGCCTCTTGCGACAAGCTCTTGATCGGCCTCTCGTGCTCTTCGCAAATCAGTTGCAGAAAATGGTCGCAGAGCAGAGCTAGATCGGCGCCCCGTTGGCGCAGCGGCGGAATGGGCAGAGTCACCACCTTGAGCCGATAGTAGAGGTCCTCGCGAAAACGGCCGACGGAGACTTCCTCTTCTAGATCGCGGTTGGTGGCGGCGACCAACCGGAAGTCGACATCGATCAGTTCGCTGCCCCCCACCCGCATGACTTGCCGCTCCTCTAGGACGCGCAGCAACTTGACCTGCAATTCAGGGTACAGTTCGCTGATCTCGTCAAGGAAGAGAGTCCCCTTGTGGGCCAACTCGAACTTCCCGATTTTGCGCGCCACGGCGCCGGTGAACGATCCGCGCTCATGGCCGAAGAGTTCGCTCTCGAGAATGTCGGTGGGGATGGCGCCGCAGTTGATGGCCAAGAAACGCTCGGAGCGGCGCGGACTCGCCTGGTGCAACGCTTTGGAGACGAGTTCTTTGCCGGTGCCACTCTCTCCAATGACTAGGGCCGTCGAGCGGGTTGGAGCGACCACTCTCATCTGTTCGAACAAGCGCTCCATGGGAGCCGATTTACCGATCAACGCCTCGAAACCGAAGCGCTTGTCGAGCATCTGGCGCAGGCTGGTGACCTCTTCCTTGAGCTGCTTGCGCTCCATCAAGTTCATCACTCGCTGGCGCAACTCGTAGAGGTCCACCGGCTTGGTCAGATAGTCATCGGCGCCGACCTGCATCGCCTCCACCGCCGACTCGATCGAGCCGAAGCCGGTGACTAGGATGACGCCCAGGTTGTGCTCTTTCTCGCGCACAGCGGCAAGAAATCCGAGGCCGTCCATCCCCGGCATCCGCAGGTCGCAAACCACCACCCGGATGTGGTCTGAGTTGTTGAGGTAGTCGAGCGCCTTGCGCGCGTCGTCGAAGGTGCGCACCGAGAAACCGGCCCGCTCGATGGCGATCGCCATCGATTCGCGAGACCCGGTCTCATCGTCGATCACCAAGATTGTGGGTACGTCAGCCATCGCGGCGGTGATTCTGGCACAGGAGGCCAGCGAATAGGCAGTGAATAGGCGGAGAGGACAAAAAAAGGGGCACCCGAGGGAGGTAAAATCCCGGGCGCCCCGGCATCGAAGGGACCGTGGGTTGTCGTGTCGTAGTAGTTACCGCCGCCGACGGCGACGGATCTACTACACACATAGTTGATACGCTCTTCCCCTGGAAAGGTTTCATCACCGGGAACAAGCCGCCGGAGACAAATCGATCGGCCCCGATAGAATTGGCGAAGATCTCATGGCCGCCCCATCCTCCACTTTCAGTTCAGGCTCGCGCGTGACCCTTGAGGGAACGCTCGATCAGATCGTCTTCACCAACGAAGAGAACGGCTGGAGCGTGGTGCGCCTCCAGCTGGCGGACTCTTCTTCGGTCACCGCGGTCGGAAATCTGCTGGCGGCCCAGCCCGGCGAGCAGCTGGAGCTGATCGGCAGCTGGGAGAACAATTCTCGCTACGGCCGGCAACTGAAGGTCACCTCCTTCACCACGCTGCGCCCGGCGAGCGTCGCGGCGATTGAGAAATACCTCGGCTCCGGCCTCATTCGGGGCATCGGCAGAGCCATGGCGCAGCGGTTGGTGGCCCATTTCGGCGCCGAGACTCTCGACATGATCGACAATCAGCCCGAGCGGCTGGCCGAGGTCGAAGGCATCGGCCCCAAGCGCAGCAAGGCCATTCGGGAGGCTTGGGTGGAGCAGCGCGAGGTCAAGCAGTTGATGCTCTTCCTGCACGAGCACGAGGTCTCCACCGCGCACGCACTCAAGGTGTTCAAACGCTACGGCGGCGAGGCCTTGCGGGTGGTCAAGGAGGAGCCCTACCGGCTGGCAACCGACATCTGGGGCATCGGTTTTCGCACCGCCGACGGCATCGCCAGCAAGTTGGGAATAGCCCCCGATGCTCCACAGCGGGCGCAAGCGGCGGTGGTCCACCTTCTGCGCGAGGCAACCGGTAGGGGCCACGTCTTCTTGCCTCGCGGAGTTCTTTTGGCCGACGCCGCGGAGTTGCTGTCCCTCGATGAGGGGCGCAT
>QIHU01000275.1 GCA_003231035.1 Acidobacteriota bacterium | reverse complement strand
ATCGGAGAGAATCAGGCATTCGTACCGGTGGCCAAGCCGATCTTCGAGTCCGGTGGTGTCGTTCCGCTGGCCGCCTTTGTCTACAACCAAGACGGTGAGGTGGTGTTGGATGCACAGCTGCTCGACATCACCGGCACCGAGGTTCTGGGCCAACAACTCGCCATTTCTCGTGAAGAACCGGGGGAGAACGGCCTCAATCGGATCCTCGCCGGTCTCTCCCTGGTGGGGGTGCCCGAAGGGGAGTACACCCTGGTGTTGGGGGTCTCTGAGAAAAGTGGCCGGAACCGTGAGCTGAGTAGTATCCCGTTCAAGGTTGAGGGTACCGCCCAGTCCGCGGCAGCGGCCGAGAATGCAAAGGCCCAGCAAGTGAAGGTCGCGCGCAAGAAAGAGATGCGCAAGCGGCAGCGAACGCTGGCTGACAAGCTGCAAAACCAGTATCGAACGGCTCTGTCGGCTCTTGCCAACGGACAAGTGGAAACCGCCAAACAGCGGCTGATGGACTTAGAGTCTTCCTTCGCCGAGAGGTCCAAGGATGTGGAACTCAAGTTCCTTCGCAACGCTCTAATGGAGGTGGCGAGCCGGGATTTGGCGCGCCACGCCGAGTCGTTGCTGCCGGTGGCTGAACTCCACTTCGAAGCCTACGAAGACTATCTGGCGGAGCGCAAGATGCTTCTGGCCCTACATAGTCGGTCGATGGTGCAAGAGCTGACCAGCCTGTACAAGAGTGAGGGAGAACCACCGCAGTCGTTGCGGATGGCGGCGAGTGTATTGACCAGTTTGGCTGGGGCACTGCAACAGTCCGGGGCCACGACGAGCGCCAACTTCATCTTTGACGACGTTCTCGAGTTTGCTCCCGGCGACGAGGCGGCTCTTCTCGGTTTGGCCGCCTTCCACGAGAAAATGGGCAACTACGAGCAGGCGCGGGACTACTTGCAGCAGTTGGTGGAGAACAATCCAGACAACGCCGAAGGGTGGTTGCGTTTCGGGCTCAACTTGCTACGCTGCGAAGAGGTGGAGGAGGCCCGCGTTTGGATCGATCGGGCTCGGCAAGAGAGGGTCTCGCCGTGGGTGCGCTCGCTCGCCTATCAGGAGCTGGCTCGAATCGAGATGAACAGTGGCAACCTGAGGCGGGCCGAGGAGTTGTTGCGTGAGGGTGTGGAGGCGCTTCCCGGAGAGCAGCAGCTCTATCTGCAGCTAGCCATGGTCCTCGATCGCTCCGGTCGTGGCCAAGAGGCCGCCGAGTGCGCCGAGAAGGTGACCCAGCTGCCCGCGGGCACCGAATCGGCGCGCTTCCTCTACAACCGTTGGCCTCGGTCGATCATCGATCTAGGTCGCCAGCAGTTCAAGAAGACGGCGGCCAATCAGCGCGCGGTGCTGGCGCTGGCGATGCGCGAATCTCAGGTTGACGGAGGTGTGCGATGAAGGGGTGGGGCATCGCCGTGGCGGGACTCGCGGGCCTGCTAGCTTTTCCCCATGCGGATCTCTGCGCCGCCGATGGAGGCTCGGCGGTGGCGATCGCCATCACCAACCCGCGCGCCGGCGTGACCTCGTTCGGCGAGTTCGACATCGAGGCTCAGGTTTTCTCCGAAGAAGTGGTGGCCAAGGTCGAGTTTTGGGTCGACGGCGAGAAGATAGGGGTGCTGACCAAGCGTCCATATCGCCTGCGGGTCGATGTGGGATACGAGAACGAGGAGCACACTTACCGCATCGTTGCCACTACCCTCACCGGGGTGGTCAAGGAAGAGATTCTGGTCACTCCGACGATCTCCGTCGACCTGGAGATCGACCTCAAACTACAGCAGCTCTACATCACCGTCTCGCGCCAGGGTCAAAGAGCCCTCGATCTGAAGCGCGGCGATTTTTCGATCTACGATGGCAAGCAACGCCAAGAGATCGTGACCTTCGAGCGCGGTGAGGTCCCCATCACAGCCGTGGTGTTGCTCGATGCCAGCGAAAGCATGACCGGAGGGCGGCTAGAGAAGGCCCTGGCCGGTGCCCGTACCTTCGTCGAGGGGCTTGAAGAGATCGATCAAAGCCGGCTCCTTCTGTTCTCGGATCAGGTCCTGGTGAGCACCGAATTCACCAACCAACCGATCGACATTCTGCACTCGCTCGAAGGTACCCGACCGAGCGGTGGCACGGCGGTGAACGATCACCTCTACCTAGCACTCAAACAGTTGGAAACGCAGTCCGGCCGTCCGGTGGTGGTTCTCTTCTCGGACGGCACTGACGCCCACAGTGTGATGTCGATGCAAGACGTCCTGTGGAAAGCGCGGCGCAGCCAGGCCCTGGTCTACTGGGTTCAACTGGTCGCGATAGGAGCCAAAGGGAACACCATATCGACCGCCTGGCGCAACGGCGAAATGAGCCGCGAAGAGAGCCGCTTACTGACCAAAGTGGTCAACGATTCAGGCGGAAGCACCTACACGATCGAGCACGCCGACCAACTGGGCGCAGCCTTCCAAGACATCCTGGGCGAGCTCAGAGAGCAGTACGTGATCGGCTACTACCCGAGCGAATCGAACAGCGACGGTTCGTGGCGCAAGGTGAAAGTGGACGTGGGGCGGGCGGGGTTTCGCGTTCGCCACCGCGAAGGGTACGTCGACAACTAACACCCGAGTGACGGCATGGGTCGCCAGAGCCTTGCGTAGCGAGTAGAATTCGCCGCCATGGGTGTGGAAATTTCCTTCCGGTCTCTACGATCGGTAGCCGAGTTGGATCGTTGTCTCGATCTTCAGCTGGAGATCTGGGGAGACGATCCGCTTGGCTGCGTAGCTCCGATGATGCTCAAGGTCTTGCAGGAGGTGGGCGGGGTCGTGGCGGGCGCTTTCGCCGATGCCGACGAGCTCGTCGGCTTTGTCTGCGGGGTGAGTGGCTTCCGCCATGGCCGACCGGCTCACTGGTCGCACATGCTCGGGGTCAAGGCGAGCCACCGCGACTTCGGGCTAGGCAGTCGCTTGAAGTGGCTACAGCGCGAATTGGTCCTCGAGCACCAAGTCGAGACCATGTACTGGACCTTCGACCCGTTGGAGGGGCGCAACGCCCACCTCAACTTCGTCCGCCTCGGGGTGGTGGTCGACGAGTATCGGCGAGATTTTTACTCGGGGCTGAGTCGTAGCCATCGCTATGCCGACATCGGCACCGACCGCTTGGTGGTTGCCTGGCGCCTGCGAGGCAGCCGGGTCACCCGCGCCCAAGCCGGCGCCGCGAGCGAGCCGGTACAGCGGTTCCGCGCCACCGCGATCGTCAATGTGGAAGCGCAGGACGGTGAACCGGCACGGCCCATTGAGCTCTCGCAAGCGCTGGAGCAGGAGCGGGTACGCATCGAGATTCCCGCCAAGATCCAGGATCTGAAAGAGGCCGCCCCGCAGTTGGGCGCCGCCTGGCGGCGCAGTACGCGGCGTGCCTTTGAGAGCTACTTAGCCGCCGGCTTCGGTGTGGATTCCTTCTACCGCGATAGCGACACCGGCCGCTGTTTCTACTGTCTTCGGTCGAACTTCCAGCCCACGTAAGGGAGTGACATGCAGCACCTAGAAACCAACTTTGCCCTGAGCCGAATCGTCGTTCGGGAGATCTCTCTCGCTCTCGTCGAGCCCTTTCGAATCTCTTCCGGGGTCACCAGCCAACGGAGGATCTTGCTGGTCGAGGTAATCGACCGCGGTGGGGCATCGGGTTGGGGGGAATGTGTCGCTGGCGAAGAGCCGACCTACAGCGCCGAGACCACCGACACCGCCTGGCTGGCGATTCGCCGCTGGGTGGCTCCGCGCCTTCTGGGAAAACCTTTTGCTGGACCCGAGGAGGTCTGGCCGGCGCTTCAGGCCGGTTTGTGTGGCCACCGCATGGCCAAGGCCGCGGTCGAGATGGCCTGCTGGGACTTGGTGGCCCGCAAGACCGGCCAGCCCCTGGCCAAACTGCTCGGCGGCGAGCGCCAGGAAGTGGCCACCGGGATCTCGATCGGTATCCAGAGCAGCCCCGGCGACCTGGTGGAACGGGCGCAGGCGGCGGCGCGGGAGGGGTATCAGAAAGTCAAGATGAAGATCGAGCCTGGTTCAGATCTCGACTTCGTCCGCGCCGTGCGTAATTCGGTGGGCGACGATCTCGGTTTGATGGCCGACGCCAACAGCGCCTACACCCTCGCCGATGCCGACCACCTGGCCGCCCTGGACGAGTTCGGTCTGTTGATGATCGAGCAGCCCTTGGGACGCGAGGATCTGGTGGAACACGCCCAGCTGCAACGCCGGTTGGCTACCCCGATCTGTTTGGACGAGTCGATCACCACCCCGAGCAGCGCCGCCGCGTTGATCGAGATCGGGGCTGGCCGGGTGGTGAACATCAAACCGGGAAGAGTGGGCGGTTTTACCCCATCGCTCGAGATTCACCGCCTCTGTCGGGAGGCCTCGGTACCAGTGTGGTGCGGCGGAATGCTCGAAAGCGGTGTCGGGCGCGGGCACAACGTTTCACTGGCCTCGCTGCCGGGCTTCACCCTGCCAGGAGACATCTCTCCCAGTCAGCGCTACTGGCGACGAGACATTGTCGAAGAAGAATGGACGATGAGTTCGCGGGGCACCGTCGCCGTGCGTTGGGATCGGCCCGGTTGCGGTGGCGATGTGGATCCCCGCAGGTTGGAAACCACCGTGCGTTCAGAAACTCTGCGCTAGGCAGACGAGGTAAACTAGGAATCATGATGCAAATAGATTTGTCTGGAAAGAAGGCGCTGGTGATGGGGGTGGCTAATCGCCGCAGTCTCGGCTGGGCCATTGCCCAAAAATTGGCCGAGGCCGGGGCTGAGATCGCCTTCACCTACCAAGGAGAGCGCCTGCGCGGTGAGCTGGAGAAGCTGACCGCCGAGCTACCCAACACCCGGCTCTACCAGTGCGATGTCACCGTGGAGGCGGAACTCGCGGCGGTGTTCACCGATCTGGGTGAGGCGTGGGGAAGGCTAGATCATGTGGTCCACGCCATTGCCTTCGCTCCCCGGCCCGCGATGGAAGGGCGCTACATCGACACCACGCGCGACGACTGGGTCACCGCCTTGGAGATTTCGGCCTACTCCTTGTTGGCGGTGGCGCAAAAAGCGGAGCCTCTGCTGGTGGAGGGTAGCTCGCTGGTCACCCTTTCCTACTATGCGGCCGAGAAGGTTGTGCCCAAGTACAACGTCATGGGCATCGCCAAGAGCGCCCTGGAGGCGACGGTGCGCTACCTGGCCTACGACCTGGGCAAGCAGGGGATTCGGATCAACGCCGTCTCCGCTGGCCCGGTGCGCACGGTGGCGGCACGCAGCATTCCCGGCTTCATCAAGATGTTCAAGAAAGTGGGGGAGGCGGCTCCCCTGGGACGCAATGTCACCCACGAGGAAGTGGGCAATCTCGGTCTCTTCCTACTTTCGCAGATGGCCGGAGGGATCACCGGCGAGACGGTCTATGTCGATGCGGGCTATCACGTCATGGGAATGCAGCTCGAAGAAGAGGGGTGAACCATGCCTCGTCGCCGCGAGACACTCGGCGTGGTTCCACCGCCGCTAGTCGATCTATTCCCCGCCCCCTTGGTCGATCGCCTCCTCGACCTGCGACGCCACCTTCACCAGTACCCGGAGCTGTCACGCCAGGAAGAGGCGACCGCCGACCGGCTGGCCCAGGAGCTAGAGAGGCTCGAACCGGTGGCCGTCGAGCGAGCCGCGGGAACTGGAGTGGTGGCACGGATCGCCGGCCGCGACCGCGGAGCTCCCGTGGTGGCCCTGCGCGGTGACATCGATGCCCTGCCCATCGACGAGGCAACCGGCCTCGACTACACCTCTTTGAACGCCGGCGTCATGCACGCCTGCGGTCACGACGTGCACGCGACCTGGGCGGTGGGAGCGGCGGCGCTGCTCAGCGCCCAGCCGGCGGCGGGAGATGTGCTCATCGTCTTGCAGCCGGCCGAAGAGATCGCCTGGGGAGCCCAAGCAATTCTGGCCAGCGGCGCGCTCGATGGAGTGACGGCGATCTTTGGCGCCCACGTCGATCGCCGTTTCACCGTGGGTGAGGTGGTGGTGGAAGAGGGGCCGATGAACGCCGCCAGCGATGGCTTTCGCATTACCCTCCGCGGTGAAGGGGCGCACGGCGCTCGCCCCCACGAGGGCACGGATCCGGTGATTGGAGCGGCCGCCTTGATCATGCAGCTACAAACCCTCGTTTCGCGTCGCCTGGAGCCTGGGACCCCCGGAGTGCTGACCATCGGGCACGTCCAGGCGGGGGTGGCTGGCAATGTGATTCCCGAGTCGGCGCGGTTGCTGGGGACCCTGCGCGCGACCACGGCGCGGAGCCGAGAGCAGCTCCGCGACTGGCTGCGCGAGATGGTTCATGCGGTGGCGGCGGTCCATCGCCTCGACGCGGAGCTGGAGTTTCTCGACCACACCCCGCCGATCGTCAATCCACCTCGAGAAACGCAGTGGGTGCGTCAGCCGGCTCTGGAACTTCTTGGGGGGCAACGGCTCTGTACCCTGCCGGAAGTGAACATGGGTGGTGAAGATTTCGCCTACTACTTGGAGAAGATCCCGGGCTGCTTCTTCCGCGTCGGGGCCCGAGAGTCCGGCGGAGCGGTGATTTCAGCCCATTCGCCACACTTCTTCGCCGCTGACGGAGCGATCTTCGTGGGCGCGGCGTTGCTCGCCGCGGCGGCCCGTCGGGCGAGCGCGGACCTTGCTTCCGCGCTGTGATCGAAGCTGCCTGTTTTTCCCTGCCAGGGAGATTCTCCCCGTTTTGACGGTGCCAGCTCACTATCCATTTGTTAGAGTGAGGGCTGATTTCCCAAGCTATATCCCTCTCAGCGGCCAGATGAGGTCACCGCCACTGATGGATCGCCTTTTGCAACGCTTCAGAGCGTAGGCCGACGGCCTGCCTCAAATACATGAATGGTTTAGGGGCGGCTTTCCAAGGATAGCCGTGCGCAAGACAAGGAGGTTTGTGCCTATGGCATCCATACTCGATCTACTCGGCGATCATCTAACTCCAGGCACCATGAAACAGATGGGCGGCCAGCTCGGCCTTGGCCAGAATCAGTTGGCCAAGGCTCTGCCCTCGGCAATTGCCGTACTGACCGGTGGTCTAGCCCGCAACACCGCGCAAAAGGGCGGGGCATCCGCTCTCGCCTCGGCGCTGGATCGCGACCACGATGGGAGCATTCTGGACGACCTCGGCGGCTTTCTGGGCAACGCGAGCGCCGGTAACGGCGCCGGCATCTTGCGTCACGTCCTCGGCGGCGAGCAAGGCACCGCGGAGGCGGCCCTGGGACGCTCCAGCGGGATCAACGCTGGCCAGGCGGGAAACCTGCTCAAGATGCTGGCTCCGATTCTACTCGGCGCGCTCGGCCGGTCGAAGCGGCAAGACAACTTGGGTGCTCGGGACCTCGGGGGCTACCTCGGCCGCCAGGGAAGCCATGTGAAGAGCGCCATGCCCTCAGGGCTCGGTGGCTTGGCGGCTTCCTTTCTCGATGCCGACGGCGACGGCGACGTTAAGGACGACATGATGCGCATGGGCGCTGGTCTCCTCGGTAAGCTGTTCAAGGGACGCTAGAACCCTAAGGCGCGGGTAGCGTGCCCGCTCTCACCACACCCCCACGGACTACACTTCACACACGACCGTTCAACAAGGAGAAAATCAATATGGGTCTATTCAGTTTCGTCAAGAATGCCGGTCGGTCACTGTTCGGTAAAGATGAGGAGGCCGCTGCTCCCGCCGCCGCCGCCGCGACCGCGGGACCGAGTCCGGCTGAAGTCGCCGCGCTCAACAACCGCAAGCAGGCAGCTCGGTTGGTGCAATTCGTCCAAGGTCTAGGCTTCGGAGTGGAGAGCCTGAACGTTCGCGTGGATGGCGACACCGCCACGGTCAGCGGTACGGTGGGTACCCAGGCCGATCGCGAGAAGATCGTGTTGGCGATCGGCAACACCGCCGGCATCGCCGCCGTCGATGACAACCTCGAGGTGAGTAACCCCGAGCCGGAGGCAACCTTCCACACCGTCGAGCGCGGCGATACCCTCTCCGGCATCGCCAAGAAGTACTACGGCAAGGGCAGTAAGTACATGGTGATCTTCGAGGCCAACAAGCCACTGCTCGAAAACCCGGACAAGATCTACCCCGGCCAGGTCCTGCGCATTCCGCCGCTGGCTGACTGATTCTTGAGAGGGTTTCCTGGAGCCCTCTCCTCTGAGTCCCTCCGCAGGAGGGCATTCCGGCGGCTAGCCTCTAGCCGCCGTTTCTTATGGCTGGCGCCAGCCACGAACCCATCCCGCCGCCAGCGCTGAGGGGTGGAGGACTCGGTAACGTTCTTGAAACTTCACCGGAAAAAGGGTTGGCTTCAAACCGGCCGTTGGCGCATCACTAGGCGCCCCCAGTGAGTGGCGCCTAGCTTGTTGACGTTGGCGACCCGCTCTTCGGCGACGCGATTGGCCGCGACGTAGGTCGGCACCCCTTCGGTCTTGCTGATCTCGAAAACCCGCATCATGTTGAGATAGATGCCGCGGGTCAGGCGCAGCGCCCGTTCGCGGTTGTAGCCGGAACCTGTGATCTCATTGTAGACGTTGATCAGTCCACCGGCGTTGATCACGAAGTCGGGAGCGTAGAGGATTCCGCGTTCGTCGATCGCCGGTCCGTGGCGCCTGGGTACGGCGAGCTGGTTGTTAGCCGCACCGGCGATGATGTCGCACTTGAGCCGTGGAATCGTCTCGTCGTTGAGCACCGCGCCCAGCGCGCAAGGAGCGAAGATGTCGCACTCGACGTCGAAGATCTCCTTCGTCGGCACGATTTCGACACCGTAGGCTTCCGCGCAGTGTTCCTCTTGCTCTGGATCGATGTCGCAGCCGACCAGCTGGGCCCCCTTCTCTTTGAGGTACATCGCCAGGTAGCCACCCACGCTGCCCAACCCTTGGATGGCGATGCGCTTGCCTTCCAACGAGCGATCGCCGTAGCGCCAACGGGCGGCGGCCTTGATGCCCTGGAGGACACCGAAGGCGGTCACGGTGGAGGGATCGCCGCTGCCGCCGTAGGCGGGCGAGACGCCGGTGACCCAGCGAGTTTCGGTCAGGATCAGCTCCATGTCCTCCATATCGACCCCGACATCCTCGGCGCTGATGTACAGGCCACCCAGTGAGTCGATGGCGCGACCGAAGGTGCGGAAGAGGGCCTCGCTCTTGTCTTTCTTGGGATCGCCGATGATCACCGCCTTGCCGCCGCCGAGGTTCAAACCGGCCGCCGCCGCTTTGTAGGTCATCCCTCGTGACAGCCGCAAGACGTCGGTGAGAGCTTCGTCCGTGGTGTTGTACGGCCACATGCGAACCCCACCGAGGGCAGGGCCCAGGACCGTGGAGTGCACGGCGATGATCGCCTTGAGCCCCACGTCATTATTCGAGCAGAAAAGCACCCTCTCGTGCTTCATGCGGCCCACCTGTTCAAATATATCCATACTGGCTCCCCTTGAGGCTTGGTGTTCTAGCGCTCTTCTCGTCTGCCCAGCGTGGTCAGCGCTGCCAGGGCTACGAGCCAGGTTGCCAACATCCTGGCGCGATCAACGCCGCTAGAGAAGGCAAGGCCGTAGCGTGTCGCGGCGATATCGCCGCCTGAAGAGCGTGTCATTGGATCCGAAATTCGCGGTTGGAGACCTGAACGGTCGGCGAAATGATACCCGATCAGTCGCCTTTCGAGAAATCACCATGGCTGGCGGTGGTTTCTTGAGCCTCAGAGCCTTGGGAAATCGACCAGAGAGCCGCTCGCAGCTCGGCGATCACCTCCGCGTCTAGTTCGCCCTCCAAGGTCTGAGTTAGCACCCGGCAAGCCGCTGGCCCCCCAATCTTGCCCAACGCCCAGGCGGCATGCTGGCGCACTAGCGGTTCGGCGTCGGCGAGGGCCTTGGCCAGCGGCTGGATGTATTTCTTGTCGCCGCGGTTGCCCATGGCGACGGCCGCGTTGCGCTGAAGCCCTTGCCGCTTGGCGCGCTGCATGGGGCTGCCGTGGAAAACTTCGGCGTAGCTCTCGGCGTCGATGGCGAGCAGGGCCGTCAGGTCCAGCCGACCGCGCCCGGGGGGCAGCGCGAAGGCGGGATCTTGCCCTTCGGGTGAGGGTGCGGCGTTGACCGGACAGGCTTCCTGGCACAGATCGCAGCCGAAGACCCAATCTTCCATCGCCTCGCGGGCTTCGTGGGGCAGCCTTCCACGGTGTTCGATCGTCCAGTAGCTGATGCATTTGCGGCTGTCGAGCTGGTAGGGCGCGGTGAGCGCCTGGGTGGGGCAGGCTTCCAGGCAGCGGGTGCAGCTTCCGCACAGATCGGCGAGCGGAGGGTCGGGGGTCAGGGATAGGCTGGTGAACAGTTCGCCGAGCATGAACCAAGAGCCCGCCTCCGGGTGGAGAAGCAAGGTGTTCTTGCCCACCGCGCCGAGCCCCGCCCGCGCCGCCAGCTCGCGTTCGAGGACTGGCCCGGTGTCGACATAGGTTCGAGTTTGGGTCCCGGGGAAGCGCTCGCGCACCTCTTTGGCCAGCTTGCGCAGCCGCTTGCCCATCACGTTATGGTAATCGCGGCCTCGGGCGTAGCGCGCGACCCGGGGCCACAGGTCGCCGCCGCTCTCCTCCTCGCCGCGAAGCGGTGAATATTGCAACGCCACACAGAGGGCGCTTTGAGCCCCCGGGAAGAGCTGCCGGGCATCCAGACGCAGTTCGGTGCGCTGGGTCATCCACTCCATCGTGGCCTGATCGCCTCGTTCCAACCACTGATGAAGGGCACCAGGGTGGTCACTGGGGGCGAGGCGGGCGACCCCGGCGCGGTCAAATCCGGCCGCCAGAGCCAACCGCTTGAGTAGCGCTGATTTCGAAGCGGGGTCCATCTAGCCATTGTACGGTTGTTGACACCCTACCGAGGGCCCACCTATACTCCGAATCTTCGAGTTTCCAAGGAGTTCGTTGGTACTCGACGCCGGCATTGCCAGGCGCGGGCCCTAGGCCTGAATCCCAATCAAGGAGGTACGAGATCCCATGGAGTCCACCGAAGAAAACCGTGACCCAGTGGTCGCGGAAGCGGCCGCAAGCGAGGCGGTAACCACCGCCGAGGAGCAGCCGCAACAGGCTACGCAGCCCGAAGAGGTTGCGCCGCAACCCGAAGAGGTTGCAGCAGAGACGGCCATTAGCCCGCCGGAGAGCGAGGAGATGGACGATGACGACTTTGGCGACGAAGACATGTTCGCTGACGAAGTCGACGGCATCGATCGTCAGCAGCTCACCGAGCTGTACGACGAGAGTATGCGCAATCTCAAGGAAGGAGAGATTGTCTCTGGCGTAGTCATCGGGATCACGGATAACGATGTCATTATCGACGTCGGATACAAGTCCGAAGGCCTCGTCTCGAAACACGAGTTCATCGATCGCGCCACCGGCACGTTGGAAGTGGGCGTTGGCGACGAGGTCGAGGTTCTCCTCGAGAAAACCGAGGACCAAGAGGGCCATGTCCTCTTGTCGCGGACCAAGGCGGAGCGCATGCGCCGCTGGACGCATATCGAGGATGCCTACAAACAAGGCCTGGTCATCACCGGTCGGGTCCTAGACCGCATCAAGGGCGGTCTGACCATCGATGTCGGGCTGCGCGCCTTCCTGCCGGGTTCGTTGGTCGATATCAAGCCGGTCAAGCATCTCGAGTCGCTCAAGGGCGAGCAGCTCGAGTTCAAGGTGATCAGTTTGGATCGCAGGCGCAACAACATCGTGCTCTCCCGCAAGGCGGTGCTCGAGAAGGAGTTCGCCAAGAAGAAGGCCGAGACCCTCACCAAACTCGAGGCGGGCGCTCGCTTGCCAGGCGTGGTCAAGAACATCACCGACTACGGTGTATTCATCGATCTCGGTGGTATCGACGGCTTGCTGCACATCACTGATATCTCGTGGGGCCGGGTCAACCACCCCTCCGAGCACTTCGGTGTCGGCGACGAAGTCGAGATTATCGTCCTCAAGTTCGACCCGCAGACGGAACGCGTCTCCCTGGGCTACAAGCAAAAGGGCGACGATCCCTGGTCTTTGGTCGACAAGAAGTACCCGATCGGCTCGCGCGTGGAAGGCAAAGTAGTCAGTTTGGTCGACTACGGTGCCTTCATCGAGATCGAAGAAGGTGTCGAAGGGCTAATCCACGTCAGCGAGATGTCGTGGACCAAGAAGGTCGTCAACCCGTCGAAGGTCCTCTCGGTGAGTCAGGAAGTCCAAGCGATCGTTTCTGAGTTGGATATGGACCAGCGCCGCATCAGCCTGTCGCTGCGCCAGACAGAGCGCAATCCTTGGGAAGAGCTGGGTGACCAGTTCCCCATCGGCAGTATTATCGAGGGCAAGGTTCGCAATTTGACCGAGTTCGGTGCCTTTGTGGAGATCACGGAGGGCATCGATGGCCTCATTCATGTTTCGGACATGAGTTGGACCAAGCGGGTCAAGCACCCCAACGAGGTGCTCAAGAAGGGCGAGTCGGTCCGCGCTCGGATCACCAATATCGACACATCCAATCAGCGGGTCTCCCTTTCGATTAAGGAGTTCATGCCCAACGAGTGGGAAGACTTCGTCGCTAGCCATCAGGTCGGTGCGACCCTCGACGGAAAAGTGGTCAACGTGACCGATTTCGGTCTTTTCATCGATATCTACGAAGGGCTCGAAGGGTTGGCTCACGTCAGTGAGATCGACCTGCCTTCGGGGAAGGTGGAAGATCACTTCAGCCTTGGCGACTGGGTCAGCGCCCGCATCTTGCGGATCGAGGATCTGGACAAGAAGGTCGGTTTGAGTATGCAAGGCGTGGCTCAGCCGAGTGAGGAAGAGGTCGCGGAGCTGGAGGCCGCTGACCAGGCCAAGCAGGGTAGCGACGACGCAGTCGCTGACCAGGAGGCCGCTGACGAGGAAAGCGCTGAGGAAGAGACCGTCGAGGGCTCTGAGGTCGAGGCCGCATCGGAAGAGACCGCATCGCGGAGTCCTGGCGAGGCCGAGGCATCCGCCGAAGCTGAGGCCGGTGAAGAGGAGCCACAAGAGGCTTCCGAGGCGGCTGCCGAGGGTGATGAAGAGTCGCCCGAGGTCGAAGCTGAGGCCGACGAAGCCGAGGCCGACGAACCGGCTGCGGAGGCTGCCGCTGATGCCGCTGACGCACCGGACGAGTCCGCCTCGGAAGCGACGGATGCTGACCAAGAGGGCTCTGAGGAGTCCGCCTCGGAAGCGACGGACTCAGACGAAGACTAGTGTCTACTCGACCGGCGTCACGCCATCCACGACAAGGGTGGATGGCGTGGCCCAGGTCGTTTTTGGTTAGGGGGAGGGCGAGTTGGCGATACGAGATGGAATGACGAAGGCTGAGCTGGTCGAAGAGGTGGCCCGCAACACCCAGCTAACCAAAAAGCACGCTGAGATTATTGTTAACACTGTCTTCGACAGCATCGTTCACTCTCTGAAATCAGGAGAGAAGATCGAACTGCGAGGGTTCGGCAGCTTTCGTATTCGCCGCCGGGAAGCCCGGGTTGGCCGCAATCCAAAGACGGGCGCACCGGTCGATGTTCCTCCGAAGAGGATTCCCTATTTCAAGCCCGGCAAGGAGCTCCGAGAACTCCTCAACTCGAAGCGTTAAGGCCGAATTACCGCGTTTGTTGGTGACCAATGGCGAGCAGACAGAAAACCGTCGGTGATGCACCGACGGGTAAGAAGCCCTGGATAGCTGCGCTTTCCGCCTGGCTGATTCCCGGCGGTGGCCATCTCTATTTGGGCCACCGTGGTCGAGCTCTCGGCTTTCTCGCCATCTTTCTAGCCTGCCTTTGGATCGGCTGCGACCTCGATGGTCAATTGGCCACCTGGGCGAGCAGCCAGCCCTTGAGTCCTTTGCGTGTGCTGGGTCTGCTCGACTCGTGGGCCATGGGCGTGAGCTACTTCCTGCTCACCAAGGTAGTTCACTATCAAGGTGTCGCGACCGCCCCCGGTTTCGAGTACGGAAGCACATTCTTGGTCACCGCCGGTCTGATGAACGTGCTCTTGATTCTCGACGCTTGGGACCTAGCCCACGGTCGGGACCGAGCCGAACTCGCTGGCAACTGAACCGATGAGCCACTTTCATCTCATGGTGCTCTACGCCTTTTTGGTGGGCCTCTTCTTTTCCTTACTCTGGCGGCGTAAGCGCCGGGCACAGGTCAAGCTCTTTTTGCAGGTCTTTCTTGGAATGATTTTGGGCGGGGTCCTGGTCGCCTGGCTGATGTATCCGTTCCCCGGTCAGCCTCCCGCTCCCTTTCCATGACCACCGTCTTGGTGGTCGCCGGCGAAGCGTCCGGCGATCTTCACGGCGCACGACTGCTGGGAGAGCTGCGTCGACGGGTGCCCGACCTGCGTCCATTCGGTTTGGGCGGAACCCAGCTCGCGCGGGAAGGGCTAGAGCGAATGGCCGATAGCGCGGACATCTCGGTGGTCGGGATCACCGAGGTTCTGAAGGTTCTTTCCCGCGCCCGAGAGATCTTCCACGAACTCCTAGAACAGGTCGACCGCCGCCAGCCGGTGTTGGCCATTCTGATCGACTTTCCAGAGTTCAATCTGCGCCTGGCCCGTCAGTTAAAACGGCGAGGAGTTCGCGTCGCCTACTACATCAGCCCACAAGTCTGGGCTTGGCGTCGGCGCAGAGTTCGCCAGATCGCGCGGGTGGTCGACAAGATGCTGGTCCTGTTTCCATTTGAGGTCGATTTCTACCGTGGCCATGATGTAGACGCCGTCCACGTGGGACATCCGCTGGTCGACGAAGTGCCGGTGCTGTCTCACGTCTGGGATGAGGAACACGACACCGAGGGTCCCTTCGTCATCGCTCTCCTCCCTGGATCGCGGCGCAGCGAGGTCGAGGCCCTACTTGCGACGATGCTCGAATCGGTCGCCGAGATCGCCCGAAGGCTACCGGTGGTGGTCGAACTCATTCGCGCTCCAACGGTGCCCCGTTCCCTGCTCTCAGAGGCGGTGGAACTGACTGGCTTGCCAGTGAGGATTGTCTCCAGCCATCGATTCGAGTGCTTGAGCCGATCCCACGTCGCCCTGTGTGCCTCCGGTACCGCGACGCTCGAACTCGGCCTCTTGACCACCCCGATGGTGGTGGTCTACCGACTGACCGGGTGGAGTTATCTCCTCGCCAGATTGTTGGTCAGGCTACCTAGCTTTTCGTTGGTCAACTTGGTTCTCGAGGAACCGGTTGTGCCGGAGCTGATTCAGGCCGATGTCCATCCGGCGAGAGTGGCAAGCGAAGTGGTGGCGCTGCTGAGAGACCGCAAGCGGGTCCCGGCGATGCGCCGTAAACTCGCCCTACTCCGGGACCGCTTGGGTGAGGGCGGAGCTAGCGGTCGAGCGGCGGACGAGATCGCTGGGATGTTGCGGGCGAATCACTGATAAAGGGGATGATCAGCAGGAAAAGGGCCAGCCGCTGGACCTCCGTATCCCCCCAGTTGTGTTCGAAGAGACCGGCGACGTTGAAGGCGATGAGGCCGGCGAGAGAGCTGAGCAGAAGATCGGCGCGGTGGCTATGTTGCCGTCCCTCGTGGCGGTAGCGCTTCCAGGCCGCGGTGAGGCTCAGGAGCATGAGCAGGCCGTAGGCCAATAGCTCGGGAAGGCCGCGTTCCGCCGCGATCTGGATGAAACTGTTGTGCAGATGGGGAACCCAATAGCGCGGCGCACTCGGGTGGCGGTAGATGGGGTAGCGCTCATCGACCAGATTGGGGCCAATCCCGAACAAGGGGCGTTCGGCGATCATCATCAGCCCGGCTTTGGCCATGCAGATTCGATCGTAGTTGGAGGGATCGTTCAGGTCGGCGATCGATGAGACCCGCTGGCGCACGGGAGCCAGGAGAAGAGCCGCGGCGAAGACCACCGTCGCCACCAGCACTACCCTCCGGCGTTGGGCGCTGAGGAGCAACAAGATCGCGGCTCCCACCGCCATGCCAATCCAGGCGCTGCGGGTGTAACTGGCGAGGAGAGCGCCGTTGATGATCACCAAGCCCAACGCGTGCCAGAGCTGCTGTCGCCGACTGGCGGGGTGGTGGAGAATCCGGGCCATCAGGAGCAGGTTGGCGATCATCAGGATGCCGGCGAAGGTCATGTAATGCGAGAGCGGGCCTCGAATGCGGTGGGCCATATCCCCTTGACTGACCCAATATTGCAGCAGCCCATGGCCGGCGATCATCACTGAGGTGAGGATCAAGAAATCCACCAGCCGCCGAGTCTGGCGTGTTCCGCGAACCAAGAGGAGGCCGAGGGGGATCGCGGTGAGGTTGAACAGCTCACCGAAGCCGGAGAGGCTGGTCTCGGACTCATAGGAGAAGAATATCGACCCCGTCAGGAGCAAAACATAGGCAGTGAGAGCGAGCAGGAGACGCCCAGACCCCTGGGGAATCGAGCGCCATCGGCCGGTCCATGGAGACGAGAGGAGGGTCAGACCGAGGGCAATATTGGACAGCGCGATACTGAACAGCAGCCAGAGGTGGCTGGCGTAGAGCCAGTAGCCGCCTGCCGGCCGCTCGCCATCGATGGAAGTTCTTGATTCGCTCATCGATTGGAGCTCATGGGTTGAGCGAAGGTGGGGCTCAGGGTGAAGGTGACACCGGTGGCTGCATTGCCCAGATCGAAGTCCAGATCGAAGTCCAGGTGGATCCGGTACAAGGAGTAACTCGCCTTGCTCCACCACATTCGATGGCTAGCTGTGGCGCGACCGAGATCTAAAGCGAAGCGCGTAGCGCCGCCCGGCAAGAGCGTTATGCTGGCAACCGTGGCCCCACGAACCTCCAGGTTGGCCGACGCAGGTGGGCTTAGATCTAGGGCCAGGGCGGAGAGCGGTCGCGGGCTGCCGATCAGCAACTCTCCCTTGGCGCTTCCGGAGAACCGGAGACTCCGCCCGTCAGGCTCAGCGGCCACACCGCCAGAGAGTGGCTTGATCCACAGCCCGCGGTGGTGGATGTCTTCCTGGCCGGATGGCTTGAGGTGACTCTGCGTCGTCTCGTAGGGCAGCCACCGTTGGGCCAACGCCCCGACATAGCGAAAGCCCCCGGCGGGAGCTAAGGGATAGCTACTCGGTGCCGACCACAGTGGCCATAGGAAGAGTCCTGAGAGGGCTGCGATGGGGAGCCATAGGCCGCGCCGGGGGCGCGCGGCGAGAAACCAGAATGCGGGGTAGAGGGGCAAGAAGTACCGATTGGCCAAGGCACCGCCGCCGCCGTAAAAGTTGAACGGGCGGACAAAGAAGAAACAGGCGGCTGCCAAGAGTACGGCGACGAGCAGGGCCCCTCGGCCCTCCCCCTTGCGAAAGGCGCAGAGGCCGAGCACGATAGGGAGGAAGTAGGGCAGCAGGCCAACGTTGCGGCCGAGGAGGAAATAGAGCAGGTTGTAGGCGGTCAAGCGGGGTTCGAGGTCATAGGGCAGGGTTGCCCCAGGCCGAATCCAGGAACCGGGACCGGTGCGGCGAGCGATCTCATCGCTCCAGCCGTCGGCGGGAAGCTCGACCGTCGGAAAGCCGGTGTAGGTATAGAAACTCAGCCGCTCACCGCCATAGCTGCTCCAACTGCCGCGCATCGCCTGATTGGAGAGGCCGACCACGATCACCACCAGAAGGGCCCCCACCGCCAAGGCTAGCGATCCCACCCGCCGTCGCCCCCGTGGGATGGCGAAGAAGGCGGCCAGGAAGAGGGCGGCGTAGAAGGGGCGGGAGAAGGCAACCACGGCGAGCAGGGCTCCGATCGTCAACCAGCGCCCAGAAAAGCGACGGGGCCTCTCCAGGGGGTCGTCCTCGCCAAAAACTTGCGGCAGTCGCGAAGCCGCCTCTTGGGGATCACCCGCGTAGGCCAGAGCCAGGGCCAGGGCGGTCAGCGACATCAAGAAGAGATCGGCATGAGCCCAGAAGGTGTGAGCGAAGGTGATCGAGGCAAAGAGGAAGGTCGCCACCCAGAGTGGCGCTGCTGGGCCGATTCGCTTGCCGAGGGTGATGGCCGCCGAGAGGCCCACTAGGACGAGGAGCAGAGCGTTGGCAATCGCCGCGCCCCGCGTCGGCCACAAGCGGGCGAAAGGGGCGATGAAGAAGGGGTAGAAGTAGGGCTTGCCGAAAGTGAGCGACTTCCCGTGGTCCTTGCTCTGTAGGATTAGTCCCTGTGGCGGCCGCCCCCAGGTGGCGACGAATCGGTCGTAGTCGCCGCGCTCGTATCGGAGGTCGAAGTCTTGGGCTAGGCTGGCGGCCTGCATCAAGTAGGTCGCCTCGTCGCCGACAAACCCTGGCCAGTCGCGACGATCCAGCGCCGCCGCCAGCAGCAGATTCGCTCCCAGTAGAAGGCCCAGTAGACTCCATCTCAGCAGTGGCCTCATCGCCCGATAGTCTACCGCAGGCTGGTAGGATGGGCGCGCCTGAACCGCGAGACCTCAATCGACTATGCCGCTCCCTCAGCAAGCCAAGGACGTGGTGCGCCACCTGTTGACGCTCAGCGCCTCCTGGAATGGCACCCTCACTCATGTTGCCACGCGACAGCCGGCGATGGCCTTGACTTTCGACGACGGGCCGGACCCCGAGGTCACTCCACGATTGCTGGAGCTTTTGGATCGCCACGGGGCGCGGGCCACCTTCTTCATGGTGGGCAAGGCGGCGGCAGACCAACCCGAGCTCGTCGCGGAGGTGGCCGCCGCCGGCCATGCGATCGGCAACCACTCGTGGGATCATCCCTCGCTTCCTCTCCTCCAGCCGCGCGCCGCGCGGGCGCAGATTCGCTGGTGCAAGGAGGTCTTGGGGGGCCATGACAGCGGCCTTTTCAGGCCACCCTATGGGGATCAAACGCCATCCACCCAGTGGGCGTCCCACCGCCAGGGGTACCGGGGGGTAGCCTGGAGTGGCGTCGCCGACGACTGGCTCGACTATCCGGCCGCCGTCCTGCTCGACAAGTTGCGCCCATCGTTGCGGCCAGGAGCGATCGTCCTCCTGCACGACGCCCTCTACACCACGGTCGATCGGCGCTATTGCGACCGCACCCCGACCTTGTCGGCGGTGGATCAGCTCTTGGGAGAGAACCGAGAGGAACTCTCCTTCGTCACCGTCCCCGAACTCCTGGCGCTGGGCAAGCCGCGCAAGAAGCATTGGTACCGGCGGGGAGACTTGGAATGGCAACGGCGTCTCCTGTGAGCTCCGCGGACCAGAAAGACTCCGCGCGAGGGCTACGACTGAGTGTCGTGATCCCCTGCTTGAACGCGGAGGCGACCTTGGGAGAGCAGCTGGAAGCCTTGGCGGAGCAAGACTGGCCGGGTTGGTGGGAGGTGATCGTCGCCGACAACGGTTCCAGCGACGGATCGAGGGAGTTGGTGGAGCGCTACCGCCGCCGCCTGCCGGTGCTGCGCTCGGTCGATGCCGGTGACCGGCCCGGGCAGGCACACGCCCGCAATGTCGGGGCGGCGGCGGCTCGGGGTGAGGCTCTTCTCTTTTGTGACGCTGACGACATGGTGGCGCCGGGGTGGATTTCCGCCCTGGGGAAGGCCTTGGCCGATCACCCTTTCGTCGCCAGCCGCTATGAGATTGAGCGGTTGAATTCACCTGCGATCGCCGCCTCGCGCGGCAATCCGCAAGCTGACGGCCTGAATCCCTATACCTACCCAGCGTTTCTTCCCCATGCCGGGGGCGGCGGGCTGGGCGTTCGACGCGATCTGCATGAGAAGGTGGGCGGATTCAATGAATCCCTGGCGGTGCTCGAAGATACCGACTACTGCTGGCGCATCCAGTTGGTGGGAACCCCCTTGCGCTTCGTGAGCGAGGCGGTGGTGCACATTCGCTACCGGCCGAGCCTGGAGGGCATCTTCCGTCAGACCCTAGCCTACGGCGAACAGAACGTGGCCATCTACAAGGCCTATCGCGATCGGGGTATGCCGCGCCTCGGTTGGCTACCCGGACTCGCGCGGTGGGCGAAGTTGCTCCTCACCAGTCCCAAGCTCCTCCTCGCCAGCCGGCGGGCCTCCTGGATTCACCAGCTCGCTTGGCGCCTCGGTCGTCTGCGCGGTTGCCTCAAATATCGAGTTGCAGCCTGGTAGCCGGTCGCGGCGGTGGGATCAGGATGCCGGCTTGAGGTAGACGGAGATCGCCCAGGTTCCTCGACTGCCGCGAATTTCGAAGAACTCCTCGGGGGGCATCTTGCGCCCTAGCTGGCGTACGATGGACTGGCCACGAGGACTGCAAAAGATCGAGACGATCATCACCCCGCCCGGCTTCACCGCTCGGTAGTAGCGCTGGGCCTCGGCCACGGGCTGGTGAAAGTAGTGGAGACACTCGTTGAGCACGACACCATCGAAGAGTGTCGAAGGTTGAAACTCCTCCGCGTCGGCAACCTCGAAGGTGGCCCCTTCGGGGGCGGCCGCGTTGCCCTGTTCAATGGCGGAGGTGGAGAGATCGATTCCCAAATACCGACTCCAAGTCGTCGACCGCAGATGGTGGAGGAGGATTCCTTCGCCACTGCCGACGTCGAGAAGAGTCCCGCCCTCGGACAGAACTTGTAGAAAGCCGGCGATCACCGCATAGCGTGGCATTTCACCGAGCTGGTTGAGAAAATTCCACTGGCCGCCGCTGTACTGCTGATCCCATTGCGCCTGAGACTGCGGTACATCCCCCTTGCCACTGCCTTGCTCACGGGCCAGGACTCCCGCGCCTAGACGCCGATTCAGCGCGGAGTCGCCACCAGCGAGGAAACGGTAGTAGAAGGCGTCGAATGGGCGTAGCAGCCGCCGATAGATCTTGTCTAGAAGGATTTTCATTGTTCTTGGTGAGAGGTGAAATTGTAGCAGAGCGTGGCGCGCGCGCTCCTCCCGTCTCGGGCCCGTCAAGGCACCTTTGGGTTGCCAGGTCGGACTGCTAAGCTGCGTCGTCAATGAACTGGAGGGGCCTTCCCGGTGGATACCACATTCTGGCGGAGTAAGCGGGTGCTGGTCACCGGTCATACCGGCTTCAAGGGAAGCTGGCTGTGCCTGTGGCTGCGCTCGCTCGGCGCCGAAGTCCATGGCTACGCTCTAGAGCCTCCGACCACTCCAAATCTGTTCTCGGCGGCGGCGGTGGCGGGAGATCTGGTCGACCAGCGGGGTGACTTGGCCGATGCCGACGCCTTGGCGCGGGCCGTCGAGCGCAGCCGGCCGGAGATCGTCTTCCACCTCGCGGCGCAGTCTCTGGTGCGCCACGGTTACCGCTTCCCCTTGGAAACCTTCGAGACCAACGCACTCGGGACGGCTCGGCTGCTCGATGCGCTGCGCGGCGGTGACGGTCTGCGCGCGGTGGTGGTGGTAACCACGGACAAGTGCTACCGAAATCGTGAGTGGGACTGGGGCTATCGTGAGAACGACGAGTTGGGTGGGCGCGATCCCTACGCCGCGAGCAAGGCCTGCGCCGAGCTGATCTGCGAGGCCTACCGCGCCTCGTTCTTCTCGGCCCCGGGGGCCGACTCTCCTCGCTTGGCGACAGCGCGGGCGGGCAATGTGATTGGCGGCGGTGATTGGGGGCAAGACCGGTTGGTGCCCGATGTTCTGAACGCGCTCCACGAGGAGCGAGCAGTGGAGATCCGTTCCCCCGTGGCCATCCGCCCGTGGCAGCATGTTCTGGAACCCCTCGGTGGCTATTTGACCCTTGCCAGACAGCTCTGCGGCGCCGCTGGAGAAGAGCTTGGCGCGGGGTGGAATTTTGGCCCCGATGAACAGAGCGCGCGGAGCGTGGATTGGGTGGTGAAGAAGCTCCACTCCCTGTGGCCCGGCGCTCGCCCTTGGGTCGCCGACGGTGGCGATCATCCGCACGAGGCGGGCTACCTCAAGCTCGACTCCAGCCGGGCCCGGGCTCGACTCGGTTGGCGCGGTTGTCTCTCCTTGGAGCAAGCCTTGGAGTGGACGGTTGAATGGCACCGGTTATTCACCCAGGTCGAAACCCAAGAAAGCGACCTGCGCCAACTCTGCTTCGATCAAATCCAACGGTACACAAGGCAGGCCGGTGAGTCCTTGGGCTGATCGATGAACTCCACCACAGAGCGACGTTTTCTCAGCTCGACCGTCGCTAGTTACTTCAGTCTCGGGACTCGCTTGGTGGTCGCGTTCGCCACCCGCATGATCCTAGCTCGCCTGCTGGTGCCTGAGACCCACGGCCTCTACGAACAGGCCCTCCGAGTGATCATTCTCGCTTCGGCGGTTCGGGATCTGGGGCTCAACTTCCAGCTCATGCGAGACCCGCGCAAACCCTATGGCACGGTGCTCGCATTCAGTCTGGTGATGGGTCTTCTGGTGACCGGCGGCCTACTGCTCGGCGCCCCTCTCTTGGCCTTCCTGAACGCGGATCTACCTGGGGTCGTCCGAGCGTTGGCGATCTGGGTACTTTTCGACGGAATCGCGGTCACGCCGCGCACTTACTTTGAACGTGAGCTGCGCATCCGGCGCTTGGTGATGCCGGAGATTGGCCGTGGCCTGGTGGCCGCGGCGGTCGCGTTGAGCCTGGTTTGGCTGGGCTGGGGTGTCTGGGGTTGGGTAGTCGGCGAACTGGCCGCGTCCGCGTTTTTCGCGGCGTCGGTGTGGAAGCAGGCGTGGCGCAAGGTGCCCTTGCGCTTCGAGCCGGATTTGATTGTCGATCTGCTGCGTCAAAGTCGAGTGCTCTTCTTGGTTTGGATCGTCCTCCAGCTGGTGACCTACATCGATCTATTCATCGTGGAAGCCTTCTCCAAAACGGAGGTGGTGGGCCACTACACCCGCGCCTACGGGATCGTTTTCTTGGTCCCGGTGATCATGGCGCCGCGCGCGTTGTTGCCGGCTTTGGTGGAGTATCGCCAGCGTGCTGATCGCTTCTTCGAGGCCTTCCGCTTCGCCACCGTCATCCTCTGTTTCTCGCAGGTAACCGCCGGCTACTTTCTCTTTTTCAATGCCGAGAAAGTGGTGTCGATCCTCCTCGGGTCGCAGTGGACGGCGGCGGTACCGTTGCTCAAGATCCTCTGCTTTGTCCCCTTCCTTGACCTGTTCGCGGAACTCGGTGGCGAGGTGCTGAAAGTGCGCGGCGAGGATCGACTTTGGCTCTTCAGCGCGGCGATCAATCTGGTCTGCCTGGTGAGCTTCGGTGTGTGGTTCACCAGCCGCTGGGGTGCGCCGGGCATGGCCTGGGCCAACTTCTTGCTGCTGGGCAATCTGGTGATGGCATGGCGCATGGCGCGAATTTTCTCGCCCTACATGCGTTGTTTGATCACCGACTTGGCGCTGCTTTACGCCGTGCCGTTGCCCTTCTTCCTTCTTGTCGCTTGGCGCCTGCCGGTCGACTCCTGGGCTCGATTCATCGTTTCGTGGCTGGCAACCGCGGTTGCGGCGGCGATCCTGGCTCCGCGCTTCTGGGTACCCTTCCGCAGCTTTTTGGCTAACCGCAAGGCAACGTAGTAAGGAAGGAAGGAGTACGGGGACCTCGCGAAGGAGGTCCCCGCAGCTCCAAGGATTGACGGAGGGCTAAGGGGCGACCTCGATGACCAGGTCTTCATAGTCCCAGTTGTAGGTGGGCGGCTCGTTCGGGTTCACGCCGAGCGGAAAGCCGATGTCCATGGTGATGTTATCGCCGCTGCCCAAGTTGATGGCGTTGACGTTGGGAGTGCCTCGCAGATTCAACAGCGCGGTTCCGTTGTCATTGGTGACCGTCAGGTCGACGATCCGTTGGGCGGTGTCGAAGGTGTACTTGTAGGTGTAGCGCACGCCCTCCGGGTGCTGGAAGCCAGACGAGAGGCGCGGCTTCTGACCCTGTGGCAGGTTGAAGCCATGGCGGATGAAAAGGTCGTTGGTGTTGGGGCCCCGCACATTGACGAAGCCAAACATGTCGCGGTTCTTGGCGTTCCGAACCAGCCAGAAGATGTTGTGAGTACCGTTCATCTTCGACGGGAACCAACCTCCATTGCGTACCTTGATGGTCAAGACCAGCTTGCTGTAGCTACCGGACGGCGGATTGAAGACGAGGCGGCGTACCGGATCTCCTGGGTTGGGCGTGAAGAAAATCCCCGACCTCTCGAAGCAAACGCTGGTGGTGGGAACCTCGGCGCAACCGCCGCCTGGAGCCACCGGCGTACCGATACCCAGGGTCGAGGCGCCCGTACCGGAGGGGATCTGGAAGGCCAGTTTGCCGCTTTGCTGGTTGTAACGCATTGAGTAGATGTAGAAATCTTGGTTGCAGCTAACCGAGGCGCGCACCAGATCGATCTTGTCGAAGCCGAGAAGCGCCAGCGCATCCTCGAAGTGGAGGTGGCTCAGCGGCTGCAGGGGCAGCAGGACGGTCGAGGTCAACTCGGTTCCGTTGGACGAAAATACGTCGATCTCGCAGGAGGCGGTCACCGTGGAGAGGTTGATCAAAGCAAAATCGGTCGCCAGCCCGCTCGCGGTATCGCGCCCCCAACCCTGGAGATGGGCGGTCGAATTGCTGTGCAAGACCGTGTCCGAAGTGATCACCGGCAAGACGATCCGATGGACCTCTTCGCCGTCATCGGAAGCCACCAGCCGGGCGCTGGCCACGATCTGCGACGGGCCGTCGATCTCGAG
>QIHU01000501.1 GCA_003231035.1 Acidobacteriota bacterium | reverse complement strand
CTCTCTAGGTGGGGCAGGGCTAGGCGGTGGTCGGAGAGGTGGTTTTTCG
The DNA here is from genome assembly GCA_003231035.1 of Acidobacteriota bacterium. GTDB lineage: Bacteria > Acidobacteriota > Thermoanaerobaculia > Multivoradales > SZUA-115 > SZUA-115. The sequence continues at coordinate 20,795 of QIHU01000501.1, read as the reverse complement.
CTAGCCAACTGAGACCTTTGTAGAGGCGGAATTCTAGAATCTCGCGGCGCTCGGCGCTGGTGCAGCGGGCCGTGGCTTCGCCCAGGTCTGTGACCACCTTGGCGATTTCCTCGGTGTCTTCGCGCAGCAAGGCGGCGTCGAGCCAGACGGCGAGGTCCATGGCTGCCCGGTTGGAGGCCCCGGCGTTTTGATGGCCCTCCAAGGCCGGTTTGAGGTGTTGGATCGACTGGCTCACCTGTTTCAAGCTCAGCAGAATTCGGCCCAGCAGCTGCTCGGCGTCGGCGCGCGGGGTGGCGTCGGTAAGGAGGGTGAGGTCGAACAGGGCGTGGCGGGCTTCGCGCAGCGCTTCTCCAGCGAGTTCGAGGTGGAGGTAGTTTTCCGCCACCGCTAGCCGGGCGATCGCCTGGCCAACGGCGTCACCGCCAGCCAGCTCGCGCAGGCTCAGGGCTCGGCGCAGCGGTCGTGAGGCGGCGGCGTGGTCGCCGAGGCGCGAGAGGGCTCGGCCGATGCCCAGCTGGGCGAAGCTGGCTTCGTCTTGGTCGCCCAATTTGGTGAAGATCTCGCCCGCTTCTCGGTAGGCTCCCAGGGCCTCCATGTAGCGGCCCATTTGAGTTGCCAGAGCTCCTAGGGCGGAGAGGGAGGCGCCGATCGACTTGGGTGCGCCGAGCTTTCTCCGTTCCAAGAGTGCACTGCGGTGAAGTGTAAGGCCGTCGTCGAATCTGGCCTGGTGGACGGCGATGTTGCCCAGGTAGAAACTGCAACTGGCCACCAAAGCGCGCGCGCCTCGACGGTCCAGCGCGGGAGCTAGCTCTTCGAGTAGCGTCTTGGCTTCGCTGAGTTGTTGGAGCCGGATCAAGAGGCGGCCGAGCTGGATGGCGAGCAACGCCTCGCTGTTGGCGAGGTTGGCCTGGCGGGCTTTGCTCGCCTCCTCCAAGGCGGCGCGGATGGTGGCTGTGGCTTCCAAGAGGTGGCCCTTGCGCTCTTCGAGTTCGGCTTTCAGGCTGGCGAAAGCGAGGGCTCGCTTGATGTCGTGGCTCGCCAGGTCGATCGCGCGTTCCACTTCCTCTTCGTAATCCTGCAAGATCCCAAGGCGGCGGGCCAGCGGCAACAGATACCAGAGTAGATCGAACTCCGCCGCTGGGTCCTCTCCGCTTTCGTGCAGCCGTTGGGATTCCTTGACGAGGGCTTCGAAGAGTTCTTCGGGCGCCACTTGGGGGGACGCGGAGCGGGCGGCGGCGAGGAGGGGACGAGTGGCTTGTGGGGTTGGGTCGAGGAGACGGTAGATCCACCAAGATGCCGCCGACGCGATCTTGCCGTCCTCGGTCTGAGCCTGTTGCCATAGGTGCCGGCCGAGTTCTTGACGCAAGCTGTCGCGGATCTCATCGCTCAGTCCGTGGGCTAGTGCCAGCCCGTAGGCGGGGCACGGAAAGGCGACACCTGGGCCCCACGGTGACTCGGCCTCGTGGAGCCAGTTGTACTCGACCATCGCTTTGCGCCATTCTTCGTGAAGGGGTCCGGCCGTCGGTGTCGCGGGGTCCAAGCTGGGAGTCAACGCTAGGCTCGGCAAAGGGGTGTCGGCGACGGCGAGTCGGCGTAGGGGGGCAATTCCTCCCAGACGGCGTGCCTCGGCTTCGACGTGAGTGATCCACCGAGCCGAGGGGGCGAATTCGGAATCGTCAGCTCCGCTGAAGAAGAAGCTGCCATAGACCTGCCGGACCTGCTTCAGCGGGATCAAGCCGGCGAGCCCCTCTTCGAGGGCAAACGGGTTGCCGGCGGCGGCGGTGAGGAAGCGCTCTTTGACTCGTTGCGGCAAGGAGAGGCCCGCGAAGGTGCCCTGCGAGAATTCTTCCATCTCCGCCGGCAGCATGGGTTTGACCTCCAAGTGCGGCAAGACCCACCAGTCTTCGGGCCACGGTGTCGCCGGCCGAGCGATGAGGACCAGTTTGAAGGTGCCCCGTTCGTTTGCGATATCCACCAGGTAGTTGAGCGTTTCGAACTCGCGCGGCGTGGCCGCTTCGAGGCCGTCGCAGACCACCACCACGGGCTCGTCGGTCTTGGTCCTTTGGATCAACTCGGCGATCAACTCGCTGGCCATCTGAGGGTCGAGGAGGCGTACCGGCTGTTGGTGGGGGTCGAGCAGGGTGGCGATCTCGTGGCGTTCGAGGCCGACGGCGAGCGCCGCTTCTGTGTTGCGGTGTAGGAGTTGTGCCGCGAGTTGTGCCGCCAGCAGTGGCCCACCGTGGCGTACCGGGCGGGTCGTCGCCCACAGCGGGATGATGCCGTGAAACTCGCGCAACGCCTGCCACAAGAGTCGAGTTTTGCCGCACCCCAGACCTCCGCTGACGCGGAAGGATCTGGCGCCGTTGGCCAACAACTGGCGCAATCTCTCTTCGAACTCAGGGCGGCGAATGTAGGGTCGGCTACTGCGCAGGACGGTGGGGTTGCGCCAGGGAGGCTCGGTAGCCGCTTCGGCGCCGACTTGGACCAGTGGAACCATCCGTCCTGATGGGCCCTCGTAGATCCCCGCTTCGTGGAAGCGGCGGGCGTGTTCGAGTTGGGTGGTGGAGATGGAGGTCATCGTGATGACCCCATCGGCGCAGCGCGGAGGCCGCTGGGCAAGGTCATCGATGAGCGGATCTTGCGTCAACTCGGTTCCGCCTTCGACGAGGCGTATCCGACAGGGACAGATCAACGCTTGTGCGCTGCCGCGGTCGCCGGTGCGGCCATTGCCGCGGCCGTTTCCTGGGTAGGAGGCGCGGAGCAAGACACCGGAAGCGATGGCCAAGGCGGCGTCGAAGATCGCCGGGTCTCCCGCGGTGGGCGAGACGGCGCACTGATGGGGCGAGGCCCAGTGGACACCTGGCTTCTCTCCCACCGTTTCGCGAAAGGCGGCGATCGCCTGATCACGGTGGGTGCCCCAGAAAGTGACCAAGGCGGCTGGTAGGGAGATGGGGAGTCGAGTCGGGTCAATCATCAAAAAATAAGACGCGCTAGGACAACGGGTTGGGCCTCGCTCGGCCCGCATCCAAACCGGGCCTAAGAATGGCTGGCGGTCTGTGTACTCTTGGCTTCAGAGGTGGATACCAGAGTGCTGTTGCCGGTATCATATCTGTCCGGGCCTGGACGGCGCGCGACCGCGTTGGTCCGTCCCACCCAAAACACGATCTAGACTATGCCATTTTCGAGGCCTCGCGGGTGCTGTGAGGTCTCCGCGCTTGACCGCGGCCCCACTCCTCTTCCGGTGGCGGAGGGTGAGTGGCAGAGTCTTCGAAGGAGTTCCCACCATGGCTTCGCGACGTTTGATGAACCGCCTTTACTATTTCACGGTCGAGGACGAGAGCATCCTGGCTGAGGCTTTTGCTCAGATGGATGACGATTCCTATGCGATTACCTACAAGGTTGCCGGTACCGACGACGTTTTCGTCACCAACGGCGAAACCAAGGAAGCGATGGATCGCAGCGACGTCCCCTACAACCTGCTGGCTGAAGAGGACGGGACCCGCATCTCGATCTACCACTCACCGCTTTCCCGCGAAGAGCTGGGAGACTACGACGACGCGATCAAGGCTCTCGGCCTGGCCAGCCGGGCCATCGGGATGGCCTGTGTCGGGGTCAACGGTGAGAGCAATCTCGGCTTTGACCTCAGCGACGGGGCCAAGCAGTACACCTACTTCACCGCTCCCGCCGGTCACACCTTCATCTGGCGGCTGTTCTTCGAGCGCGATGAGGCGGTGAGTTTCCTAGACAAGCTGACCTTCAGCGAGAAGAAAGCGGTGGATTGGGCCAAAGCAATGCCGCTGGCTTCGAACCAGGAGCTGAGGTCGTATCATTGACCCTGCCTTTTGGCACCCCTACTTACAGTGTTTCCGAGTTGTGCGGGGAGATTCGTGAGTTCCTGAGTGAGGCGTTCTCGTCGCTGTGGGTTGCCGGAGAAGTGCAACGAGTACGGCGCAGCCAGCGTGGCCACCTCTATTTTGAGCTGATCGAAAAGGGGCCGGGCGATGGCGTCATCGGCAAACTCGATACGGTTCTCTGGAGCCGCGATCATGGGCGGGTGCGCAAACTCTTGGCCGCTTCCGGGCAGGAGATCGCCGAGGGGCAGCAAATTCGTTGTCGCGGCGATATCGACTTCTACCCGGCCGGCGGCCGTTTGCAGTTTGTGGTGCGTGAGGTCGATCCGATCTTCACCCTTGGGCTCCTCGAACAACGCCGCCGCGAGACCCTCTCGGCGCTGACCGCGGCGGGACTGGTGGAGCGCAATGGGCGCCTACCCGTGCCGGCGCTGCCCTTGCGCATCGGTCTGGTGACTTCGCAAGAGAGTGCCGCGTACCATGACTTTCTCTCCTCGCTGCGCCACAGCGGATACGGATTTCAAGTGTTGTTCTCGCACGCTTCAGTGCAGGGTGCCAGCGCCGCTGAAGAGATCGTCTCGGCGCTGGCGGGATTGGCGAGTGCTGGCAACCTCGACGGCGTGGCGTTGATCCGCGGCGGTGGATCGCGCACCGATCTAGCGGTCTTCGACAGTCGAGAAGTAGCCGAGGCGGTGGCCACGGCGCCCTTCCCGGTGTGGACCGGTCTAGGCCATCAGATCGATCGTTCAATCACCGACATGGTGGCGCACACGGAACTGACCACTCCGACCAAGGTGGCCGAGCATTTGATCGAGCGAGTAGCCGGCGCCGAGGGGAGGCTGGTGTCGCTGAGCGCCGCGTTGCGAGCCGGCGCGGTGGCGCCGCTGGCCAGTTGGCGCGGCCGGATTCAAGCCCTCGAAGCGACCGTGCGCAGGGTTGGCCAGGGGCGGTTGAACGCCGGTCGGGACGCCTTGGAGGGCCAGGCGCGGGCCTTGGCACGGGTCGGCCATGGCCGTTTGCGTGTTGCTGCCGCCGGTTGCGATTCGTTGGCCGAGCGGCTCGTTGAAGGCCCCGGGCGGTCGCTACGTCGTCAAGCTGGTGAGCCGCAAGCCTTGCTGCGCCGGCTGCTCGCCCACGTCGGTGGCCAGGTGCGGGAGGCGGAGGCCTCGCTCGATGGCCTAGAGCGGCTGTGCCGAGAACTGTCTCCGCAACGAATCCTGGAACGTGGCTTTACCCTGACCCGCGATGGCGTGGGCGATCTGGTCCGACGGGCCGCCGATCTTGCCATCGGTGAGACCCTCACAACCCAAACCGCGGCTGGGACCTTCACCAGCCGAGTGGAGACGCGATGAGCAACAAGGTGGCCGGCAACGAGGCGAAGAGTGAGGGCGAGGAGCTGAGTTTTAGCGCTTCGATGGAGGAGCTGACCGCGATCGTGCAGCGTATCGAAGAGGATCAGACGGACATCGACGGCCTCGGAGCGGCCCTGCATCGGGCTTCGGAGTTACTGGAGTTTTGTCGCGGCAAGATTCGCAAAGTGGACCTCGAAGTGTCGCAAATCGTCCAGCAGCTCGCTCCCGCTGAGCCCGCTTCCGCCGACTCTTCCAGCGAGGGGACGGCCAGCGATGACAGTACCGCGGCGGGCTGAGCCTTCGGTGGCAGGGGGTGAGGCCATGGCTCTCGACCCGTGCGGGAGTTTGCTGGCCCACGATGGCACGACCTTCCACCCTCGATGATTCTCGGTGGCCTACTTTTCGTGGTCTTCGCCGTGCTGTCGACGGCCGGAGTGGCCGCGGCCGTCTACGGTCTCAAGCGGCGACTGGGATTGGCCTTGCTCGCGGCGCTCAGTTCCCTGCTCGCCTTCGCTGCCCTCGCCGCTGGCGTGGTGTGGGTCGTGGTGACCAGTATCAGAGTACAGTAGAGATATGTCTTACAAAGGTTCTGGTGGCTCAACGACGCCTTCCCCCTCCTCCCCGGCAGGCCCTCGCTCTCGGCCACGACCCCGCCCACGGCGCCGACGTTGGTTGAGGGTGGTGTTGGTCGTGGTGGTACTGCTCTTGATCGCGGTCGTTGGGGTCGCCTTGTGGGTTCGCCATCAGCTCCAAGCCAGCCTGCCGCAATTGGAAGGTGAGTTGGCGCTCCAAGGGGTTGCGATGACCGCGCCGGTGCGCGTCGAACGCGACGCGCTAGGGGTGGTGACCCTCCACGCCGAGAACCGCCAGGACTTGGCGGTCGCCACCGGTTTTCTCCACGCCCAGGACCGCTTTTTTCAGATGGACTTGATGCGGCGCCAAGCGGCCGGTGAACTGGCGGCCCTGGTGGGGCCGGCGGCCCTGCCGCTGGATCGTGAAGCCCGTGTTCATCGCTTTCGCTCGCGGGCCGAGCGGGCGCTCGAGCAACTCTCGACGCTAGAAAGAGAGCTGCTCCAGTCCTACGCCACCGGGGTGAACGCCGGTTTGGCGAGCCTCGGAGCTCGGCCGTTCGAGTACCTGCTCCTGCGTACCGAGCCTGAGGCTTGGCGGATGGAAGACAGCTTCTTGGTGGTTCTGGCGATGTACTTCGTTCTCCAGGACTCCTCGGGCCAAGGCGAGTCGGACCTCGGCCTGCTCTACGATTTGTTCCCGCGCGAACTGGCCGATTTCTTGGCTCCTCAGGGCACGAAGTGGGACGCACCTGTGGCCGGCGAGCCCTTCGTGTCGCCGCCGATCCCCGGACCGGAGGTCTATGACTTGCGCTCCCACCAGCCCGCCAGTCAGCCCGAGAGCCCGAGCGCCGAACGCGGCGCCCTCGCGTCTCAAACACCTTCGATCTGGCTGCCAGGCACGAGTCTGAGCCGGGAAGAACGGGCGCAGCTGGGCTCCAACAACTTCGCTCTGGCGGGTAGCCGCGTCGCCACGGGGGCGGCCCTGGTTGCTAACGACATGCATCTGCCGATTGGCGTTCCGAACACCTGGTACCGCGCATCGTTCGTCCTTCCGGCAAGCGGCGGTGGAGAACAGCGGATCACCGGCATCACCCTCCCGGGCACTCCCCTGGTGGTGGTCGGGAGCAACGGCCATGTCGCTTGGGGCTTCACCAACAGCTACGGCGACTGGAGCGATCTGGTGGTGCTCGAACAACCGGAGAACGACGAGCTGCACTACCGCACGGCGGAGGGTCTACAACCACTCACCCGTTTCGAAGAGATCCTCGAAGTGGCCGGCGGGGAGAGCGAGACCCTCGAAGTCTTCGAGTCTCTCTGGGGGCCGGTGGTGGACCGCGACCACCGTGGCCGGCGACGAGCCTTGCGCTGGGTGGCGCACGACTTGGAGGGCTACAACCTCGGTTTGATGGGGCTGGAGCAGGCGACGAACTTGGCCGAGGCTTTTGAAGTGGCTCACGCCAGTGGCGTTCCAGCGCAGAATTTCGTGGCTGGCGATGCCGACGGCCGGATCGGCTGGACCCTCGTCGGTTTGGTGCCGCGGCGCAAGGGACGCGAAGCGGGCTTCAGCGGTCGCCTGCCCTCCTCGTGGGCGGCAGGGAACTCGGGCTGGGAGGGCTTCCTCGAACCATCCCAGATTCCCGCCATCCTAGACCCGCCCGTTGGCCAAATATGGAGCGCCAACGCGCGGGTGGTGGACGGCGAGATGTTGGCCATCATCGGCGATGGTGGCTATGACCTCGGCGCCCGCGCGCAACAGATTCGCGACGGCTTGAGTGCGATCGATGGCGCCGCTGGACCGCTCGACCTGTTGGCAATTCAACTGGACGATCGAGCCCTCTTTCTGGAGCGCTGGCGAACCTTGCTACTCGAAGTGCTAGCCCGCGGGCATGACAACGATGCCGAGTTGTGGGCCGAAGGACAACGCCTGGTGACGGACGGCTGGAACGGCCACGCTTCGGCGGACTCGGTGGCCTTTCGCATCGTGCGCGGATTTCGACTTCGGGTTCAAAACATCGTATTCAGCGGCTTAACAGCGCCACTGCTGGCAGCGGACGAACGCTTTGAATGGGGATCGTTGCCGCAACGCGAAGGGCCGCTGTGGCAGCTGGTCAACCACAAGCCGTCGCACCTGCTCGACTCCAAGTTCCCAACTTGGGATGCACTGCTCGAAACGGCCGCCGACCTCACGCTGCAAAAAATTGCGGAAGGTGGACCGCTCGCGGAGCAGAGTTGGGGCAAGCTCAATACTCCCCGAGTTCGCCATCCATTGAGCCGCGCGGTGCCGCAGCTAGCTGGGTTCCTGGATATCGAGAGCCCACCTATGCCCGGTGGCACCTTCATGCCGCGCGTGCAGGGCAGAGGCTTCGGCGCCAGCGAGCGCCTAGCGGTCAGCCCAGGCCACGAGGCCGACGGCTACTTCCACATGCCCGGAGGGCAGAGTGGCCACCCCCTCTCCCCCTTCTACCGAGCCGGCCACGACGCCTGGCTGGAAGGTCGCCCGACACCGTTCCTGCCCGGCCCCGCCGAGCATGTGCTGATCCTGCGGCCGTAGAGCAACCAGCCTTTCGGGCCTCAGGTTTGGTTGTCAGAACCACAAGTGTCGTTCCAGTGCGGATCGCAGCTCGGCCATCGCGTTCTCGTTCAGCTGGCCGATCTGCCGGACCAGCCGCTTTCGAGCCACGGTTCGGATCTGCTCGCACAACGCCTTACCATCCCGATCAAGGCCCGAAGCCTCGGCCGGAATCAACACATGAAAGGGAAAAATCCGCGTGGTGCTAGAGGTCAGTGGGACGACCGTGAACGTGGGACTCGAGCGGTTGGCTAGATCGTTTTGAACCACCACTGCGGGCCGAGTCTTGCCCACCTCAGACCCGACCACCGGATCGAGGTTGACCAGTACCACCGCGCCGCGTCGGATCACCAACCATCCACCTCGGTCTCGGCCCATTCCGGTTCCAGCGAACTCTCGCTAGCTTCTGCCTGGTAACCGGCTTTCATCGCTAGGGCGAGGCGCCGCGCCCGCAGGTCCTCGACCCTGCGAAGGATCGCGGTCCGCGCGAACTCGCTGAAGGATGTGCCCTCTGAAAACTCCTTAACATCGGCGACGAGCTCATCTGAGAGCGAAATTGTGGTGCGCATTCTTCACCTCCAAATGCATACTACCGCGGATCTGTCGGCATCACCGATGTCACCCTCGAATCCTCCTGCGTTCCGTAGTGGGTGAGGGTCTCTGTGGTGACCCAACAACCGCCGCACCTGCTCGACCCCTAGTACGCAAGCTGGGATGCGATGCTCGAAGAAACCGCCGACCAGCTTCTGCAAGTCTTGGTAATTCGCGAGAAGCCGGGTTAGAACCACGGCCTATTACCCTCGACATAGATTTGTTGGAATTCCTCATCCGATTTCGTGAGGTAGATGATGCCTTCGATCAAGGCCATGATGCCCAGGGCGATGTTGGGAAGGCCGAGCAGGAAGATCGTCACAATCCACCCGATGGTGTTCACCAGAAGGTAGACAAGGCCCGGTCCGGTGTAGCCGAGATAGAACTTGTGGATACCCAAGCCACCCAGGAAAATCGCTAAGAGACCTGCCGCTATTTTGTCTTTGGAGCCTGGAGTTGCGCTGGATCCAGTGCTTCCCAATGCCTTGTAGACGGCGACAGCCTGGTTTTCGTGTACATCGAAGTCCACCGACATACCGCGCGCTGGCGGCACACTGTCCTTCCATTCTGATCCCGCGAAGGTGTACCTGGAACCATCGGGCCCAGAAATCACTCCTGAATTCTCCTGGACCGAGTAATCGAGCACCTGGCCTTTCATTGTTCTCTCTCTCCTCTTGTTTTTCCGTCAGGGTTATCCGAGTCGGTGGCACCTTGGCTTCGAGCCGTGTACCGCGTAGGTGTGAATCGCGAAACGCGGGTGCCAAGGGCAGGTGAACGTAGGGTTCGCAATCTCTCGGTGGCGGCCGGAGACCAGGTAGGGATTCTCGTCAGGGTTTTGGGCAGTATACCTGGCAAGGGGCAATGGCAGCCCATCGACTCAATCGTGTAGCACTCCCACGAGACGCGAAGCCGCAGGTGGAACATTCGCCCCAGTTCAACCGTCCCAATCAGTAGCTACGATCTGTCGACGCTCGACCGATGCCTTCGGCATTGAAACAAGGGACGACTCACGGCGTAAGGTCTTCTAGGAAGCAGACGTATAAGAGCTGTCAGGCCCAGCTCTCCAGCTTAAAGGCCTGCACTGAACAACATTGATTTCAATCGGCCATGCCCTGATGCCCGCAAGGGGACGCAGGGCGCAGAAGAGGCGCGAGTTTTGGGGGATACGACGGTGAACAAGAACTGGAAAAGCCACTTGGTGTTAGTGCTGGCGCTCGCGGTTGCGAGTGTCGGTTTAGTCGGTTGCGGCAACAGGAGCGACGCCAGCGAGTCGGGCGGCCTCTTCGGTAAGAAGGATGACAAGGAGACCGAGGAGCAGGCCGTGCCGGTCGATATCGCGACGCTCGAAGTGGGCGAGATCGAGTCCATCCTGCGCTTCTCGACCAACCTCGAGGCCGAGAAAGAGGTCAAGGTCTACTCGCAGGCAGCCCGGCGAGTGCGCGAGCTGCGGGTCGAGGAAGGACGGAGGGTTTCGAAAGGGGACCTCTTGCTGCGCCTTCAGGACGACGAGCAGCGCACGGCGCTGGCCAAGGTGCAGAGTCAGCTCGACAAAGCGAGCCGCGAGTACGACCGCCAGAAGCGCCTCTACTCGCAAGAGATGATCAGCGAGCAGGCTTTCAACGACTCCACCTATGAACTCGAACAGCTCGAGCTGGCGCTCGACGAGGCGCAGCGGGCCCTCTCTTACACCGAGGTGCGAGCACCGATCTCAGGGATGATCACCAGCCGGTTGGTCAACCTGGGCGATCACGTGACGGTCAATCAACCGCTCTTCGACCTGGTGGACTTCGATTCGATCGTGGCGCGGGTTTACGTGCCGGAGAAGGACTTTCAGCGCTTGACTCGGGGGTTGGAGGCTCGCATCACGACCCCGGCGCTGGGCGGCGAGACCTTCGCCGGTAAGGTCGAGCGACTGGCTCCGATCGTCGATCCGAAGAGTGGAACGGTCAAGGTGACGATCGATGTTCCGACCCGGCGCACGGCGTTGCGCCCTGGTATGTATGTGGACGTCGAGCTGGTGACCGCGGTCCATGCTCAGGCTCTGTTGGTGCCCAAACGGGCTCTGGTGTACGACAACGATCAGGTTCTCCTCTACAAGATGGTCGGCACGGACCGGGTGGCGCGTACGTTGATCAAGCCGGTCTTGGAGGACAAGGAGTTCGTCGAGATCGTTGCGGGACTGGCGGTGGGAGATCAAGTGGTGATCGCCGGTCAGGCCGGACTCAAGGATGGAGCACTGGTGCGCCTGGCCGGAACTAAGGTGGAGGAAGAGGTCGACGCGGCGAGTGACCCGGTAGAGGTGGCGCCGTGACCAGCGAGGCGTCGCGACCTCCAGGGGAAGCGTCGCTGAGTAGCTTCTCCACCAGTCGCCCAGTGGCGATTTTCGTCGTCTTTCTGGCGGCGGTCGTCTTCGGCCTCTTCTCCTACAAGCAACTCTCCGTGGCCTTGATGCCGGAACTCAGCTATCCGACGCTGACCGTGCGCACCGAATATCCGGGAGCGGCCCCCGAAGAGGTGGAAAACGACATCAGCCGTCCGATTGAGGATGCGCTGAGCGTCATCGGCGGGTTGCGCCACATCAGCAGTATCAGTCGCGCCGGGGTCAGTGACGTGGTGCTCGAATTCTCCTGGGACTCGACCATGTCCGACGCGGCCCAGGACACCCTAGAAAAGCTCGACCTGGTCTTCTTACCTAACGAAGCGCAGCGGCCATTGATCCTGCGCTTCGACCCCTCGCTCGATCCCGTCATGGAGCTATCGCTCACCGGGGGCGGTGATCGCTATGCGGGTGAAGAAGGGCTGCGCCGACTGCGCCGACTCGCCGACTTGCAGATCAAGCGGGCGCTGGAGCCGGTCGCGGGAGTGGCCGCCGTGCGGGTGCGGGGCGGACTTGAGGAAGAGATTCACGTCCTTATCGACGAGGAGCAACTGCGCCGCACCGGTCTGTCGATCCAGACGGTGATCGATCGGCTGGCCCAAGAGAACGTCAATGTCGCGGGGGGCACGATCAAGGAAGGGCGTACCGAGTACATGGTGCGTACCCTCAACGAGTACGAGAATCTGGGCCAGATCGCCGACACGGTGATCGCCACCATCCAGGGTCGCGAGGTTCGTCTCAAGGATCTCGGCGAAGTGGTGTGGTCGCACAAGGAACGCCAGATCCTCACCCGGACGGAGGGCGGGTCGAGCGTCCAAATCGACATTTTCAAGGCGGCGGACGCCAATATCGTGGCCTTGGCTCAGCGGGTGCAACGGCGGCTGGGCAAGCTCGACCTTAAAGCCGAGGAGGAGCGGGCGGCGGCCGGTGGTTCTCAGCAGGGTGGTGGTCGCAGGCGGAGTGGCGGTCTGGCGGTGGAACTCTTCCGCAACGAGGGCGCTATTCTTAAGGTGGTCGCTGACCGTTCGCTATTCATCGAGAGTTCGATTCGCGAAGTGGTAAATGCGGCGATCTTCGGTGGCATCTTTGCCATCCTCGTTCTCTTCTTGTTCCTGCGCAACTTGATGTCCACGGCGATCGTGGCCCTGTCGATTCCGATCTCGCTACTGGTTACCTTCGCGCCACTCAAGACGATGGGAGTCTCGCTCAACATTATGTCGTTGGGCGGTCTAGCGCTGGGCATCGGCATGTTGGTCGATTCGTCGATCGTGGTCCTGGAGTCGATCTATCGTTGCCGCGAGGAGGGCGACGGGCTGAAGCAGGCCGCGGTGCGGGGGACGCTCGAAGTCAGAGGTGCCGTCGTCGCTTCGACGGTGACATCGATCGCCGTATTCTTGCCGATGATCTTTGTCGAAGGGATCGCCGGACAGGCCTTCGGCGATCTCGGATTGGCGGTGGTGGTTTCGCTGCTCGCTTCGCTGGCGGTGGCGGTCTTCTTCATTCCGATGTTGGCAAGCCGCACGGGGATTGACTTGTCGATGAGCGATGGGATGTCGGCCAGTTTCTGGCTCCCGACGAGCCCGGTCTTTGTTGCTAGGGAGGCGGTCCGCTTGGCGAAGTGGTGGGCTGGCAAGTCGGGGAATGTGCTTCTACGTGGTCTGGGCTGGTTGGTGAAGCTGGTGCCGGTAGTGATTGGACTGGTGCTATTGACGGTGATGTTGGTGATTGGGCTGTTCCTCGAGATCGTTGGCAAGCTCCTGGTCGCTATTCTTTTCTCGCTGGTTCTAGTCTGGCGATACGGTTTGAGACCGTGGCTGGTCCCGTTGCTCAAGCTCGTCTTTGTGGGGCCTCTGAAACTGACCGAGCGGGTTCTGGGTGGTCTACAGAAGGGCTATCCGCGAGTGGTCCGTTGGGCGATTCACCACAGTGCCTTGATGGCGGCGATCACCTTGTTGATCTTCGCCGCCACGGTGTGGACAGCCGCGCAGCTGGGTAGTGAGTTGCTGCCGGAAGTGCATCAAGGCGAAGTGACCTTCGAAGTGGCGCTGCCGGTGGGAACGCCGCTCGAAGAGACCGAGGCCGTTCTGGCTCCGGTGGAGAGGGCGATTCTTGCTTCGCGTGAGCACATTAGCTCCGTCATCATGACCATTGGGTTCGACCCGGAAAGTTCGCAACGCTCCGACGAGGGTGAGCACACGGCCCGCTTCAAGCTGCTTCTGGAAAACTCCGACCCTCGTCTCGAGGCGGAGGTGGTCAACCGAGTTCGAGGCTACCTCAATGAGATTCCCGATATCGAAGCTCGGGTCGTGCGTCCGGTTCTGTTCAGCTCCAAGACACCGATCGAAGTCGAGGTCTACGGAGATAGTCTGCGGCGGCTCAAAGAGATGAGCGCGCAAGGGCGCGAAGTGCTCGCGGCGATGCCGGAGCTGGCCGACGTCGAAGCTTCGCTGAAGAGTGGAGCGCCGGAGGTGCAGATCGTCTACGACCGAGACCTGCTGGCGCGGTACGGTTTGAACATTCGGCAGGTCGCTGAACTGGTGCGCAATCAAGTCAAAGGGTTCGAGGCGACGCGGTTCAACTTGAAGGATCGCCGCGTACCGATCTTGGTGCGCCTCGGTGCCGAGGATCGCGAGTCGGTGGCCGATGTGGAAAACATGACGGTCAACCCGGCCGGCGATCGCTCCATACCCTTGTCAGCGGTCGCCGCGGTCACCCTCGGTGAGGGACCGAGCGAGGTCCGGCGCATCGACGGTCGTCGCGCGGCCTTGATCAATGCCAACATTGGTCAAGGTTCTCTCGGTGCCGCGGTGGAACGCCTCGACACAGTTCTGAGCTCCCAGTTGGAGTGGCCGACTGACATGACCTACCTGGTCGCTGGTCAAAACCAGGAGTGGGAGCAGAGCAAGGGCAGCTTGTTCTTGGCCCTCGGCCTGTCGATTTTTCTGGTCTACGTGATCATGGCGGCGCAGTTCGAATCGCTGATGCAGCCATTGGTGATCATGTTTACCATTCCGCTGGCCTTCTTCGGCACCATGGTGGCCTTGTGGGTGATGGAGATCAGCCTGTCCGTGGTGGTTTTCCTGGGCATGATCATGCTGGCGGGGATCGTGGTCAACAACGCCATCGTGCTGGTCGACTACATCAACATCCTGCGCCGTCGCGGGCTGGCGGTCGAAGAGGCGATCGTGACTGCCGGCAAAGTGCGGCTGCGTCCCATCTTGATGACCACCGCCACCACGGTGCTAGGTCTGCTACCGATGGCCCTAGGGCTGGGAGACGGTGCTGAGATTCGCACCCCGATGGCGGTGGCCGTGATCAGTGGATTGATCACCTCGACGGCCTTGACCCTGTTGATCATTCCCGCCTTCTATGCCCTCTTCGATCGCCTGCGTCGCCGGCTGTTCGGCGCTGCGGAGGCGACCGAGGATGAAGAGAGCACCGAGTCCGCTGAGACCATCCAGGGGTATCCGGCACTTCTTGATACCGCACTGGTCGACAGTGCACTCACCGACACCTCACTGACAGACCCGGAGCCGAGCACGCCATGAAAACTGAACGGTACTCGCGTTGGGAAGCCCTTCTGCCCCGTTTTTCACTCAACAGGCGGGTGACCGTGCTGGTTCTGTTGGCCTCGACGGTGGTCCTTGGCGTGGTGGCTACGATGGGCATTCCGCTAGAGATGTTTCCCGCTGGATTTTCGAATCCCTTCCTCTCCGTACAGGCGCCGTGGCGCGATGCTCCGGCACCGGAAGTCTTGGACAAGGTGGTCCTGCCGTTGGAAGAGGAACTCTCTACCGTTCGGGGTCTCGATCGCATTGTCTCGGTGGCCAGAACCGGCCGTGGAGCCTGCTACCTAACCTTCAAGATCGGCACCGACATGGACCTCGCCTACCGCGAGGTGCGCGACCGCATTGAACGGGCCAAGGCGCGCTTGCCCGACGACGTGGATCGGGTCCTCATTCGTAAACACGACACCTCGGGCATTCCGGTTGCGGTGGTGGGAGTGGCGATCGATCCGGGGCTCGCCAACACCTACGACTTGATTCAAAACGAAGTGGTCTTGCGCCTGCAACGCATCGATGGCGTGGCCAATGTCTTGGTGAACGGGCTGGAAGAAAAAGAGATCCTGATCGAGTTGGACCGCCAACGCACGGCCGCCAGCGGGCTCAATATCTACGAGTTGGCCCAACAGTTGGGTGGCGACAACTTCAGCCTGACCAGTGGCACCGTGATAGCCGGGAACAAGAAGATGCTCCTGCGCTCCGTTGCGCGCTATCCCGATGTGGAGGCGTTGCGCAACCGTCCCGTGGCTCCCAACGTGCGGCTTGGTGATATCGCCACCATCAAGTACGAAGAGCCGGAGAAGGAATATCGCATCCGGGTCAACTCGATGCCGGCGGTGGCGGTGGAGGTGCACAAAGAAGGGGACGCCAATACCCTCGAAGTCAGCCGGGCGGTGGCCGCGGAGGTCGAGCGGATCAAGCGGAACCCTCGCCTTGGCGATACCGACATGGCGGTGTTGATGGATCAGGGCGAAATCATCGTCGAGTCTCTCTCCGGGCTTCTGGACAGCGGTCGGATCGGTGCGCTCTTAGCGGTTGCGGTTCTCTTCTTCTTCCTGCGTCGGGTGCGGATGACCCTGATCATCACACTGTCGATCCCACTATCGATTCTGGTCGCCTTGATCGTGATGTACTTCGTCGGCGAAACGCTCAACATTTTGTCGCTGCTGGGGTTGATGATCTGCGTCGGGCTGCTGGTCGACAACTCGGTTGTGGTGGCGGAGAATATCTACCGGCTCCATCGCTCCGGCCTCTCGCGCCGCGAGTCGTGTCTGCGAGGGGCTGGTGAGATCGCGCTTGCCATCACCATGGCGACGCTGACCACGATGGCGGTCTTCTTGCCCGTCTCCCTGGTCGAAGGCCAAGCCCAATTCTTCATGCAGAGGCTGACCATTCCGATCACCGTTTCCTTGGCGGCGTCGCTATTGGTGGCGCTGGTCTTCGTCCCCTTGTCGGCCTATCTGACCCTGCCGAGTAAGGCTTCAAGAAGCAAAGGAACCGGGCGTTTCAACGCTTTCCACACAAGAGCCACTCGGATGCTGGCCCGCCTTTACGATCTGACCCTGGGTCGCTTGAACGACGGGTACCGCGGCCTTCTCGCGGTGGCGCTGAGGCCTTGGAACTGGCTGTTCTTGAGTGTCGCGTTATTCGTTCTCTTCGCCACTACCATGGGGCTCATCGGGAGCAAGGCCGTCGCCTTCCAACTTTCGGACGAGGAAGAGAGGGGTGGCTTCTCGGTCGATGTGGACATGCCGCAGAGCAACACCTACGAGGAGTCCGTGGCCTTCTTCGATGAGATCGAGGACAAGCTCGAAGGGATCAGGGACGAACTCGGGCTGGATGGTTTCTACTTTTGGCATGGGGTGACTTACGGCGAGATCGAAGGCTGGTTCGAGACTCCGAGGGTGGTGGATATCTCTCCACGGCAAGCGGCGGAGAAGTTCTTGAAAGTGCTCCCTGAGCGCCCTGGCGTGAAGTACTTTGCCAACAATGATGAGGGCGGCGATGAGGACGGCCAGACCATCCAGAGTTTTACCATCTATGGCAACGAGCCGGAGCAGCTCGAAACCGTGGCTGAGGATCTTGAACCGCTCTTCGGCGGGGTCGAGGGGGTTCTGGCGGTGCGCAAGAGCGGTCAGACGCCGCTGCGCGAACTAGCCCTGGTGATCGATCGCAATCGGGCGCAGCGCCAGCAGATCAATCCGACCACGATCGCCGGGATGGTGGGCTACGCCCTGCGCGGTCAGGGGTTGCCCAAGTACTACTCGGATGGCAAGGAGATTCCGGTTCGAGTCCGCTTCCAAGAGAAGGACCGCGAGAGTCTCAGCCAGCTGGCGGATTTCGATGTTCCGACTGAGACGGGTGAACTCGTCTCTCTGGCCTCGGTCACCGATGTGCGGTTCTTGACTTCGGCCAAGCGCATTGTGCGTCGCGACAAGCGGCTGTCACGAACGATCACCCTGGAACTGGAAGAGGGCAAGGAAGACGAAACCCGCGATCGCCTAGCGGCGGTCGCCGCGGGGATCGATCTGCCGGAAGGACTCACCTTCGGTACCGCCTCGCGCCGCGGCACGGACAATGAGGGCATGCCGGCGATGATGCTGGCCTTGCTGCTGTCGATTGCCTTCGTCTACCTGCTCATGGCTTTCCTCTTTGAGAGTTTCGCCTTGCCTTTGTCGATCATGATGACCATCCCACTGGCGCTCATCGGTGTGGTCTTTGCCCACTTGGTGAGCGGCAAGGGCATCGATCTCCTGGGCATGATCGGGATGGTGTTGCTGGTCGGCGTGGTGGTCAACAATGGAATTGTGCTGGTCGACTACGTGAACCGATTGCGGCGGGAGGGGGTTGAGCGTACCGAGGCAATTTTGAAAGCGACGCACGACCGCTTCCGCCCGATCATGATGACCGCCGTCACCACGATTTGCGGCATGATTCCGTTGACCCTGGGTGGCCCAACGAGTATCGGCATGTCCTACAAGAGCTTTGGTTTGACCCTGATCGGAGGTCTCTCCTCAGCGACGCTGCTGACCTTGTTGGTGGTGCCGGTCTTCTACGCGCTGTTCGACGATATCCGCCTTGCCTCGGGTGCGGCGCTGCGCGGCGCCCTTCGACTCTCCGGCAAGAGCACGGCTACCCCGGCGCCGGAGGGGTAGAGTCGGCTAGTTGAGGTATCCGAGCGCTCGGAGCTGCTCCCGCTCCTCCTCGGATAGCTCGACTTCGTTGGCCTGCTTGGCCAGCAATTTTAGCTCATCGAGCCAGCCTTGGAGTTCCTTGTCCAAGGCTAAGAACTCCGCGTGTTTGCCGGTTTCAGCCAGCCGCGCGGTCAGGGTTTCCTTCTCGCCGGGGTCGTTGCGCAGATCGTAGAAGAACCGTTCGCCCGAGGTGAGGCGATGGATCATCTTGAAGTCGGCGGTGATGGCGGCGCGGTACATCCCCCAATCGGTTTCGCTAAAAACGGTCCGCGCCGTGGGTTCGGCGCTGGGATTCTCGCCCAAGAAGCTGCGGCCCGCTAGAGGACCTTGAGGGGCAATCCCGAGGTAATCGAGAACGGTGGGGAAGAGGTCGATCAGGGCGACGGGGGTTTCTAGAACGCTACCGCGCCAACCCTCCTCGGGCCAGAGGGCCCGCGGGTGGGCTGGAGTGGGCCGGTAGTCGGGGTAGCGAACGATGAGCGGTACCCGGATCAGCTCATTGAACAGGCTACCGCCGTGGCCGATGGTCTTGCGCTCTAGAAACTCCTCGCCGTGGTCGGCGGTGAGCAGGATCAGGGTGTCGTCGCCGAGGCCGAGCTCGTCGAGACCGTCGAGTAGCTTGCCGATCGAACGGTCGGTGAAAGCGATCTCGGAGTCGTAGAGGTTGAAGAGGTAGTCGGCGTCGCGCGGCCCAAGCTCGGGGACCAGGTCGAGCATATCGGTGTAGTCCATGGCGGAGTGGAGCGGTCCCTCGTAGGGCTGGCTGGGGTCGAGAAAGGAGAACTCGGGGTGGTCGATAAAGTCGTAGTGCGGGTCGAAATAGTGGACGAAGAGGAAGAAGGGCTCATCGCGATGGCTGCCGGCGAAGCGGAGCGCTTCCTCGGTGACGCCGGGAGAGGTAATGCCAGTGTGGCCCTTGATGTTGCTCTGGTCGAAGTGATCGAATCCCTGGTCGAAATTCCACTTCGAACTCAGGAAATAGTGGCTGACGATGGCTCCAGTGGCGTAGCCGTGTTGTTGGAGGATCTCGGAAAGCAACACTTGGTCGTCGCTCAAGGCATTGGGCTCCGCTCTGATGCCCAGTGTTGACGGGTATTGCGAGGTGAGGAGTGCTCCAATCGAAGGAGTGGTCCACGGCGCCTGGCTGTAGGCGTGGGAGTAGAGGAGGCCGCTCGCCGCCAGCCGGTCGATGTGGGGTGAAGTAGGGCGCGGATGGCCGTAGGCGCCGAGCCTGTCGGCGCGCAGGGTGTCGACCACGATGATCACCACGTTGGGTGGCCCATGGCGTTCGCGGGTGCAGGCGGTGGCCACAATGAGCAGCGCTAGCAGCCAGAGTGTGGGGCGACGGAAAATCATCGTCACGGGTGTCTCCGGTCGGTCTTGGCGAAGTGGGCGAGGAGCAGGCGATTGACCGAGTCGGCCAATTCTAGCGTCAGCCCGTGGGCGCCTTGCGGGAACGAGACCAGGTGTGACCCCGGGATGGCGCGCTGGAGCTTCTCGCTTTGCCGAGGGTGGATCAGAATGTCCTTCTTACCTTGGACGATCAAAGTGGGAAGGCCAGCGAGTTGATGGAGCCGAGAGTGAGCCGCGAAGCGCCAGACGGCGTGGAACTGGGAGAGCGTCGACAGGGTGCCAGGGCGGCGCCCGAGCACCGGGCGCATGGCGCGGGTGAGTTCCCCCGAGGCCGCTGAACGGCGGTAGCCGGGTGAGAAAAGGAGGTGCTGCAGGGCGTTGAGACGACCATCGCCACGGCGCAGCTGCGCGGCGAGCAGCCAGCGCAGCGCTCGTGGTGATTCGAGCGAGGCGACGAAGCCGCCGCCGTGGGTGCAGATGAGCGTCAAACTACGTACCCGTGAGGGCTGGCGCAGCGCCGTGGCTTGGGCGATCATGCCGCCCATTGAAACGCCTACCAGATGGGCGTCCGCCCAGCCGCGGTGGTCGAGCAGCGCCAGCACGTCGTCGGCGAACAGTTCCATTCGATAAGAACCGCGCCGCGCCTGAGTTTGTCCGACGCCGCGGTTGTCGAAGGTGAGCACCCGGTGTGCGGCCGACAAGGCGGGAAGTTGGGGCGCCCAGGCAGTGGCTGGGAAACCAAGGCCCATAAGCAGGACTACCGGCGAGCCGCTCGTACCCGCCACTTGGTAGGCGAGGCGAGTTTCTGGATCTTCGCGGACAAGATAGGGCATCGAAGTTAGGGGGGTCCTTGCATCGGCGGGTTGCGTGGATAGCGTGGATAGCTCCCTACTTTATGCGTTCGGCCCCGCGAAGGGTACCGGCAGCGGTTAGACTGGCGCCCATGTTGGGACGTCAAAAGAGTGGGTCGGTGGTCTGTCGCTCCTGCGGCCGGTTGGTCGGGGTTGGTGACGAGAAGTGTTTGAATTGCGGGGCGGCGAGCCCGGCGCTCTGGGGCTTTGCGCCGGTCTTGCGCAAGCTCGGCGACGAGACGGCGGTGGTGCAACTGATCATGGCCCTGTGTGTGGTCTTTTATTTCTTGACCCTGGTCACCGATCTCAGTGGCATTCGCAACCAGGGCCTGTTGAGTTTCCTCGCACCCAGCGGTATCAGCCTGGCCCGTTTTGGTGCCAGCGGCGCCTATCCGGTGCTCGGTATGGGACGCTGGTGGACGGTGCTCAGTGCCGGTTGGCTCCACGGTGGCTTGCTGCATATCGGCTTCAACATGTACTGGCTGTTACAGGTCGGGCCACTGGTCGGCCGCTTCTACGGCG
>QIHU01000040.1 GCA_003231035.1 Acidobacteriota bacterium | reverse complement strand
CATAGGCGGCATCTTATCGCGCGACCTTGCTCGGCACTCGGCAACGCAGGAGAAATTGGCTGACCAAGGCGTAAGCGGAATCAAGAGCCCGGCATACCCGGTTGTTGACGAAGGCTGGCCCCGCGTGTAAGGCTCATCGAGCCCCCCCGCTGTGGGGGTCAACTGACGCCCTTCCGGATAATACCCGTGCTCGTAGACACCGGCTCAGGGCTAAGAGGAGGCAAGAAGGATGACACGCTACCCAATTCTGTTCGGCTACCGCGACTTTGTGGCTGGTAACGGATTCGTCGCCGTCGTCTCGGTCAGTGGCCGTGCCCTCATCGAGGACGATCATGACGGAGTTTGGATGATCGGCATCAACCCAGGTGGCTTTGATGCCCAGGGATCCAGCCACCAGCTAGCGGCGACAGCGTTTCGCGAAGAGTATCGAACCGTGCTCTACGACATCGCTAGTTCCACCACCGATTTCGCGACCTTCCAGGCAATGCTCCAAGATTTCTTGCAGGACGCCCAACCTACTCTAGTGGCCGACTGGGACCAGGCCGTGGAAGCAGTTCGACGCAAAGAAGTCGACCCCATGGGACTTCGCCAGCGCAATTCGAGTGATTTCAAGCCCTCGATTCGTGCCATGCAGCTAGAAACCGCGAGCGCCAAACCCAAGGACAACCCAGTCGACGAACCCGAAACGCTAGCGGCCTAGGTGTAACTGGGTGACCAGTGGTGGCCAGATCAAACTGAAAAAGATCCTGGCCATGCTTGACGCCTGCGCGCCCGGCTACAGGATCGTAGCCAAGGAACACAGGCAATGGGTGACCTACCAAGGTCATACCTACCGAAGATTGCCCCTAGGGGCGCACGGAAAACGCTCACCGAGCTCCGTGGAAATCGAAGTCGGACAGGTAAGAAGACTCATCAGGTATCTTGCCATCGACCCAGAGTGCGCCAGCAAGCACCTCGCGCAGCTCAGGTGAAGCCAAACGTCGTGGCAACAGACCGTGCCGAGAGTCGAGCAAAGCGAGACGCGAGGCCCCACCACCCCCCCACCACCACAGCGGCTTGGAGTTCCCGCGCAGCGACCTAAGCCGGCTGGCACGGACCTAAGGAGGGCAAGAATCGGCTCGCGGAGGAAAAGCGGGCGAGCTGTCTGAGCGACCGAAGGGAGCGAGTTCTCGCCCGCCCGGAGCGAGCCGACACGCAGTGCAACCAGCCATCCCCGCCGGCGCCCGGGAGCCGCGCGGGAACTCCAAGCCGCCCCCACTAGCTTCCAAGCCGCCCTCTAGAAGCCAATGCGCCGCATCACCGCCCGCGGCAACCCCCGAATCACCAACATCACCCAGCGCCACATCGGCGGCGCATAGACCACCGGCCGCCCCGTATCGATCGCCTTCAGCACCTGCGTCGCCACCCCCTCCGGCTCCCCGGCGAAGGGCGGCGGATCGAGCCCCGCGGTCATCCCCGTCTTGACGAACCCCGGTTTGACGCAGACCGTCACCAGCCCAGCGGCTCGAAACTTGTGGTCGAGCCCTTCGAGATAGGCTGAGAGACCCGCTTTCGAGGCGCCGTAGAGGACCACCGGCTTGCGCCCGCGCTCCCCCGCCACCGAGCTGAACACGCACAGCGTCCCGCCGCCGTCGGCCAGTAGCCTCGGGCGCGCTTCCTCGCAAAAGAGGACGGTGCCGGTGAAGTTGGCCATCAGCAGGTCGGCGCGGCGTTGAGTGTCTTCCTCCAGCGCTTCTTGCGAGGCGAAGAGGCCCGCCGTCACCACCACGGTGTCTAGCCCTCCCAGCTGCCCTTCGGCGGCAGCCAGGGCCGGCGCGAAGCTCTCGGGCGCCAACAGATCGCACGGCGCCGTCCCCACCGAGCCAGCTTCCGCGCCGCCCCGTGCCTCCAGATCGCGCGCGCTGCGCTCCAGCTCTTCGGGCGAACGACCGAGCAAGAAAAGCCGATCTCCGCGCTCGGCCATGCGCCGCGCCAGCGCCCTGCCCATTCCCTTGGTGGCTCCTAGAAAGGCGACTCTCATTGCACTGTCTCCTTGGTGTTCGATTTCGCGGGCTCGGTCTCGCCACGGCCGGCTTTGCCGACCACGTCGCCGAAAATTCGCGCCGACTGGGCGCTGGCTAGCCGACGTTCGGGATCCCAACGATCGCGGGCCGCCTCAAAAGCGGCTAGCCGGGGCTCCATCGCTTTGAAATGTTCAGGTCGAGTGAAGGCATCTTTCGTCAAGTAAATTCGACCGCCTTCGCTGAGCACTAGATCGTTGAGCGCGTCGACCAAACGCTGCGTTCCATCGGTCACCGGCAGATCGACCGCGATCGAGATTCCAGGCCGCGGAAAGGAGAGCAGGCCGGTGCCCTCGGCCCAGCAATCCTTGATCACGCAGAGGAACGAAGCGCCGCCGATCCGGGTAAGTTCGTTCAAGAAACGTCGCGCGGCGCCCGGCCGTTCGCCCTCGGGAAGGACGCATTGGTACTGGGTAAAGCCGCGCGGGCCGTAGATTCGGTTCCAGTGGTGGATGGCGTCCAGCGGATGAAAAAAGCTCTCGGGATGGACAATCGCCCGCCGCTTGCGACGCGAATAGCGGCGAAAATAGAGCTCGTTGAAGGCGCGGACCGCCGGCCGACTCAGCGCCCAGCGGGGAAAGACGAAGGGGACCGACAGAGGGCGCTTGGGCTTCGGGAAGCGGCTCGGTGCCTCTTGCGCGGTGGCCCAACGACCGCAGATCAGGGCTCCCCGGCCGAGCCGCTTGCCGGTCGATAGGCAATCGATCCAACCCACCGTGTAGGGCCACTCGCTGGCCGCTTGGCGCAGCTTGACGACGAACTCGTCGATATCCGCCACCCGTTCGGTCTGGCCCAAGATCCACGGCGACGGCACCCGGCGAAGGGTGAACTCGACTTCCAGAATGTGGCCGGTCAGCCCCATTCCGCCGAGGGTGGCGTGGAAGAGATCGGGCTGGACCCGCGGCGAGCACTCGACCAGACGATCATCGGCCAGCCGCATCAGGAGTGCTTGCACATGGCGACCGAAGGTGCCGTCCACGTGATGGTTCTTGCCGTGAACGTCCGACGCCACCATGCCGCCCAAAGTGACGAAATGGGTGCCCGGCACCACCGGCGGCCAGAATCCGCGCGGCAGCATGAGCCGGTTGAGGGTTTGCAACGACAGGCCAGCCTCCGCCCGCAGCCAACCGCTCTCCGGGTCAAAGGCCAGGATTCGATCCGCCAGAACCGAAACGGGGATCTCTTCGACCCCGGGCGGCGGCAGCGCGGAGTCCCCGTAGGAGCGTCCCAAGCCACGGGTCAGCGCCGCCCCTTCGGTGATCCGCCGAAGATCCTCCGACAGCACGGCCCGGCCCGGCCGTGGCAAGCGGCCCCAACCGGCGAGCCGCGGAGTCTTCGATCGCTTCATAGTGGGCGATTCTCTCCCGTTGCGGCGACGACGGCAAACAGCGAAACGATCCGGCGGCCAGCGACATCTTGAGGTAGTGAGCTCATGGCCGGGTTCAGCCCAGCCCGGCCGGGTGCGTTCGAGGTTGGGTCGAACGCACCTGGGCTCACTTCTGGACAGCCGCCAAGGCTCAGCGGACGAAGGTCAGCGGCCGGGGCTTTTCGATCAAGCCGTGAGCATGGGCCCGCAGGTAATACTCCCACAGCCCGGCGAGTTGCTCGTCACCCAGGGTGAAACAGAGATTGTCGGTCAAGTAGGCGCGGATTTCCTCCGCGCTCAACGCCATCTCTTCCGCCGACTGTGCAACCAGAGTGGGCAAGGATTCGAGGCCGGCGCGCAAACTGGAGGCAAAGTAGCTGGAACGACCCGCCAGCTCCACACCGGGAGCCACCGCCCAGACGGCGAAAACCATCGGCTTGCCGGTCAGCGACCTCCACTCGGCGGCGAGATCGAGGATCCGGTAGCGCTCGCGGTCGACGCGCAGCGCCGGATCCCCGATGAGCAAGGCGGCGTCGGCGCTGGCGAGCATCTTTTCCAGGTCCGGTTGCGCCGGGAGGTATTCGGGTTGCAGGCCGTAGCGATCGGCGAGCAGGATCTCCACCAGGGCTGCCGAGGTACGGCTGTTCGCGTCCAGAGCCACCCGGCGGACCTCTTCGATCGGCCCTCGGTGGACCAGCAGGACACTGCGCACTTCCTCGGTCGCCGCCACGCAGAGCCCCGGCAGGACGCGCAAGTCTGGGATGCGTTGGACTTCGATCGCCGGGATCAAGCCGATGTCGAGAGCGCCTTCAGCCAGCAGGGCGGCAACCCGCGCCGGAGGGTGGTAGCTGGCTTCGAACAGGTCGGCGTGCTGCTCCTGAAGAAAGCTCCAGGCGAGCGGCTTGCTGTTCAGGTAGTTGACGATGCCGACGCAGAGTTTGGCCAACCTACTTGGACATCGCGCTGAGGAAGTCGGCGTTGGCTTTGGTCTTGGACAGCTTGTCGAGCAAGAGTTCCATGCTCTCGACCGCCGACAGCGGGTTGAGCACCTTGCGCAGCACCCAGACTCGGCGCAGCTCGTCGGCCGGCATCAGGAGCTCTTCCTTGCGGGTTCCCGACTTGTTGATGTCGATCGCCGGGAAGACCCGCTTGTCTACCAGTTTGCGGTCGAGGTGAATCTCGCAGTTGCCGGTGCCCTTGAACTCCTCGAAAATCACGTCGTCCATGCGGCTACCGGTGTCGACCAGGGCGGTGGCGATGATGGTCAGTGAACCGCCTTCCTCGATGTTGCGGGCGGCGCCGAAGAAGCGCTTGGGGCGGTGCAGCGCGTTGGCGTCAATACCGCCTGAAAGCACCTTGCCCGAGGGCGGCTGCACGGTGTTGTAGGCGCGGGCCAAGCGGGTGATCGAATCTAGCAGAATGACCACATCTTTGCGGTGTTCCACCAGCCGCTTGGCCTTCTCGATCACCATCTCGGCGACCTGCACGTGGCGGGTGGCCGGCTCGTCGAAGGTCGAGGAGACCACCTCGCCTTTGACCGAGCGCTGCATGTCGGTCACCTCTTCCGGCCGCTCGTCAATGAGGAGCACGATCAACACCGTCTCCGGGTTGTTCATCTCGACCGAGCGGGCAATCGACTGCAGCAGCATCGTCTTACCGGTGCGCGGCGGCGCCACGATCAGGGCACGCTGCCCTTTCCCCATCGGGGTGACCAGCTCCATAACCCGCGAAGACATATCGTCGGCCACTTCCAGGCTGAGCCTCTCGTCCGGGTAGAGCGGGGTTAGGTTATCGAAGAAGATCTTGCTGCGCGAAACCTCGGGGTGCTCGAAGTTGACCGCTTCGACCTTGATCAAGGCGAAGTACCGCTCGCCATCCTTGGGCTGGCGGACCTGGCCTGAGATGGTGTCGCCAGTGCGTAGATCGAAGCGGCGAATCTGGCTCGGGCTGACATAGATATCGTCCGGGCCCGGCAGGTAGTTGTACTCGGGGGCACGGAGAAAGCCGAAACCGTCCGGCAAACACTCGAGCACGCCTTCGGCGAAGATCAGGCCGATCTTCTCTGTTTGAGCTTGGAGGATCTTGAAGATCAACTCCTGCTTGCGCAGGTTCGATGCGCCCTCGACTCCGAGACCGTTCGCGATCTGCACTAAGTCACTGCTGCTCAGGTCTTTCAACGTGCGAATGTCGAGCGTATCCCGCTCTTCCTTCACCTGGCGTGTCTTGGCCATGCTCTTCCTCGTGATTTCTTGCCGTCAGTGCAGGTTGCGGCCAATCCGCCCCCACAGTTGCTTGAACCCGTCACCGGTGCGCACCGAGACTGGGATCGGATCTGGGCTAGACGCATCGTCTCCCGGTGCGACTACTTCCCGCATCGCCGCTCGAATCTTCTTCACCTGCGCGGCTTGCTTGGTACGTCCGATCTTGTCAATCTTGGTGGCCACCACTTGGGGCTCGATCCCGAATTGGCGCAGGTACTCATGGGCTTGCAAATCGAGTGCCGTCGCCCCTACTTTGCCATCGACCAATTGCAAGACATCAAGGTTGGCGGGAGCCTCCGCCAGGTACCCTTCCACTAGCCTTGCCCAGGCCTGGCGATCGGTCTTGGAAGCTTTAGCATAGCCATATCCAGGGAGGTCGACAAAGTAGAACTTGGAATTGATCAGGAAGTAGTTGACCGACCGGGTGCGGCCGGGTGTATTGCTAGTTCTAGCTAGCCCTTTACGACGCAGGAGGCTGTTCATCAGGCTTGATTTACCCACATTGGATCGCCCTACGAAGGCGACTTGCGGTAGGCCATCAGTGATGAAGTCCTGTTTTCGGTGAGCGGCACGAGCCAACTCGGCCGTATCGATCCTCAAACTCTTCACCCAACACGGCCGACGATGCCGGCAACCGTGCCCAAGCTGTCAATTAGGAAATTTTTCTAGCGGAACGCAGGACTGGTCAGCGGGTCACCTTGGTCAGTGAGCCCTACTGTTTTCAGTGAGCCACGGGGTCGGAACTAGCCGGAGGCTTCGAGGCGGAATTGTCAAAACTACCGTCGACAGGGGAGAGCGGAATCAACTCACCGTCCAGAGCCAACCGCAGCACATCGTCCATCGAAGATACGAGGTGAAGATCCAAATCGTCTCGGATCTCCTCCGGGATATCGCTCAGATCTTTTTCGTTTTCTTCGGGGAGAATGACTTCGGTGATGCCCGCCCTGTAGGCCGCGAGGATTTTATCCTTTATCCCCCCCACGGGCAAGACCTTACCGCGCAGAGTGATCTCGCCGGTCATCGACAGATCTTTGCGCACCGGAATACCGGCCAGGGTCGAAACCAGCGCCGTGGCCATGGTAATACCGGCCGAAGGACCGTCCTTGGGAATCGCCCCCTCCGGGACGTGGATGTGCAGGTCGATCTTCTCGTTGAAGTCGTCCTCAATTCCGAACAGAGGTGCTCGGCTGCGCAGATAGGAAAGAGCGGCCCGAGCCGATTCCTGCATCACGTCACCGAGCTTGCCGGTCAGCGTCAGCTTGCCCTTGCCGGGCATCTGGCCCACTTCCGTTTCCAGCAACTCGCCGCCGGCTTGGGTCCAGGCCATGCCGGTGGCGACACCCACCTCGGACTTCTCGTTCTTACGCCGCGAGCGATACTTGATCTTGCCCAGGAACTCGGTCACGATCTCGGGGGTAACCTCGATCTCAAAGGGTTCGCCCGCGTTGACCACCTTGCGGGCGATCTTGCGGCAAACGCTGCCCGCCTCGCGTTCGAGGTTGCGGACTCCGGCTTCGCGGGTGTAGCTCTCGGCCAGCATGCGGACGGCATCGTCGGTGAAAGTGACTAAGGCCGGATCGAGACCGTGCGCCTCGATCTGCTTTGGGATCAGGAATTGTTGAGCGATCGAGAGCTTCTCGTTGGGCGTGTAGCCGGTCAGCTCGATCACCTCCATCCGGTCGCGCAGCGCTGGCGGCACGGTGTGGATCACGTTGGCCGTGGCGATGAACATCACCTGCGAGAGGTCGTAGTCCACGTCCATGTAGTGATCGACGAAGGTATCGTTGTGCTCGGGATCGAGCACTTCGAGCAGCGCCGAGGCGGGGTCGCCGCGGAAGTCCGTCGACATCTTGTCGATCTCATCGAGCAGGAAGACGGGGTTGACCGTCCCCGCCTTCTTCATCATCTGAATGATCTGCCCAGGAAAGGCTCCAATGTAGGTTCGACGGTGACCGCGGATCTCCGCTTCATCGCGCACTCCGCCCAGAGACAGGCGAACGAACTTCCGGTTGGTGGCCCGAGCGATCGACTTGGCCAGGGAAGATTTGCCGACCCCAGGAGGTCCGACGAAACAGATGATCGAACTCTTGGTCTGGCCGACCAGCTGACGCACGGCGAGGAATTCGACGATGCGCTCCTTGATCTTGACCAGGCCGTAATGATCCTTGTCTAGGATCTCCTCCGCCTTGGACAGCTTCTTGCGCTCGCGGCTCTTTTTCTTCCACGGAACGTTGACCAACCAGTCGAGATAGTTGCGCGAAACGGTCGCCTCGGCGGAGATCGGAGGCATCGATTCGAGCCGCTTGATCTCTTGCTCCGCCTTCTTGCGGGCCTCCTTGGGCAGCTTGGCCTTGCCGATCTTCTCTTTGAGCTCGGTGATCTCGTCACCCTTGTCGTCGCCACGGCCGAGTTCCTGGTGGATCGCCTTGATCTTCTCGTTGAGGTAGTACTCCTTCTGGGCCTTCTCCATCTGCTTCTTGACCTTGACGTTGACCCGCTTGTCGATGTTGATCTTTTCAACCTCGACATCGAGCATGTCGTGCAGCCGCTGGAGCCGCTCGTAGGGGTTCACCAGATCGAGGAGCGATTGTTTGTCCGCGGTGCTCACCATCAGGTGGCCCGCCAGGGAGTCGGCGAAGCGGTCCGCGTCGTCGGTCTTGACCGTCGACATCAACCCTTCGAAGGCCAGATGGTGCGACATCTTGGCGTACTGCTCAAAGATGGCCCGCACCTTGTCGACGTACTCCTGCAACTCTTCGTTGAGCGGGTAGGAGACCTCGTAGATCTCAACCTCGACGTTGAGCGCACCCTCGGTCTCGATCACATCCAAGACGCGACCACGGTGGGTCCCCTCCGCCATGACCTTGACATTGCCGTTGGGCAGCTTCAGGTTCTGAATCACCGAAGCGACGACACCGACGTCGTGGATATCGCCACGCAACGGTTCGTCGACCTTGGGATCCTTCTGCGACACCAAGAAGATCCGCTTCTGGGGCATCGAGAGGGTCTGTTCAAGGGCCCGCACTGAACTCTCGCGGCCAACAATGAAGGGCGCCATCATGTAGGGAAAGACCACCATGTCCCGCAGGGGAACCAACGGTAGGATCTCTCGCTTCGTCTTAACGAAGGTGGAATTCATCGTCTCTCTACGCTCTTGTAAGAGCCGGCTTGGGTGCCGGGCTCTGTTCTAAAGTGGTGTCTAGTGCCCCGAGCGGGACGCTCGAGGACAAATCGGTGGGCAACGCGCTCCGCCGTTCCTTCGGATCTTGCGGGTCTTGCGGGTCTTGCGCTAGCTACACGGCCTCCTTGAGGGGTGAAATCGTCGCCGTGCGGCTCTCTACCGCCTCCGCATCGATCACGCACCGCTCAACGTTGCGCTGGGAGGGAATGTTGTACATGAGTTCCAACATCAGCTCTTCGAGGATGATCCGCAGCCCGCGCGCACCCACGCTACGCTCGATCGCCTGGTGAGCAATGCCCTGCATCGCCTCTTCGGTGAAACTCAGTTCCACCCCTTCAAACTCGAAGATCGTCTGGTACTGCTTGATCAGGCTGTTCTTGGGCTCGCGCAGGATCCGAACCAAGGCGCCCTGATCCAACTCCTCGAGGATCGAGATCACGGGCAGACGGCCCACAAACTCAGGAATCAGCCCGTACTTGATCAGATCCTCAGGCAGGATTCGGTCAAAGAGTCGGCTGTTCTCGCGCTCCTTCTTAGGCCGAATCTCGGCCCCAAATCCCAACTGTTTCTCGTTCAGGCGCTGGCCGATGATGTCCTCCAACCCGACGAAGGCACCGCCGCAGATGAACAAGATATTGGTGGTATCGATCTGCAAAAACTCTTGGTGCGGGTGCTTGCGCCCACCCTGCGGAGGCACGTTGCACTGGGTACCCTCGAGGATCTTGAGCAGCGCCTGCTGCACTCCCTCACCCGAAACGTCGCGGGTGATCGAAGGGTTGTCGCTCTTGCGGCAAATCTTGTCGACTTCGTCGATGTAGACGATGCCACGCTGGGTTTTTTCTTTGTCGCTCCCCGATGCCTGGTAGAGCTTGAGGATGATGTTCTCGACATCCTCGCCCACATAGCCCGCCTCGGTGAGGGTGGTCGCATCGGCGATGGTGAAGGGGACGGAGAGCAGCTTGGCGAGGGTCTGCGCCAAGAGGGTCTTACCGGTACCGGTCGGCCCGATCAGCATGATGTTGGACTTATGCAGCTCGATATCGGACTTTGCCCTCTCGGCGAAGTCGATGCGCTTGTAGTGGTTGTAGACCGCGACTGAAAGTTTCTTCTTAGCCTGTTCCTGGCCAATCACGTACTCGTCCAGCAGAGCCTTGACCTCTCTCGGCTTGGGCAGCGTGGTGTCCTGTTGCTGTTCTAGCATCCGGTCCTCGGCGATGATGTCGAGGCAGATATCCACACACTCATCGCAGATGAAGACCGTGGGGCCCGCGATCAGTTTTTTCACCTCACGCTGGCTCTTGTTGCAGAACGAGCATCTGAGGACCTCGTCGCTGCTCTCTTTCTTGGACATCAATTCTCCAGATTTCAGGGCTTGGAACCAGCTACCAGTTGATGCTAGGGCCGTTGTGAGCCGCTGTCAACCGCACGGAGCAATGGCAT
Source organism: Acidobacteriota bacterium (assembly GCA_003231035.1). GTDB lineage: Bacteria > Acidobacteriota > Thermoanaerobaculia > Multivoradales > SZUA-115 > SZUA-115. The sequence goes on along the minus strand of QIHU01000040.1, from coordinate 10,304 downwards.
CTCCATGGTGAGACTCACTTGCCCATGCGCGACTCGCTCCGCCTTGTCTCTCGCTCTGTGCTACCAACAGTCTGTGTGGCCGTCGCTATTCCTTCTCCGCGGCTCGTCGTTTCATCACCCGATCGGCCAAGCCGTAGGCCACCGCCTGATCGGCGGTAAAAATTTTGTCGCGTTCGGTATCGCGGTGGATCTCCTCCACCGTGCGGCCGGTGTGCTCGGCGAGAATCTCTTCTAGCCTCCGACGCATGGCCAGGAGTTCTTCGGCATGAATTTGGATATCGGTCTGCTGGCCGCCCAGTCCCGTCATCAGCGGCTGGTGGATCACGATCCGGCTGTTGGCCAGCAACGTTCGCTTGCCCTTGGCGCCTGCCGCGAACAAGGTTGCCGCCATCGAGGCCGCCTGGCCCACGCAGTAGGTCGCGATGTCCGGCTTGATGTACTGCATGGTGTCGTAGATCGCCATGCCGGCGGTGATCGATCCGCCCGGTGAGTTGATGTAGAGGGAGATGTCCTTTTCCGGGTTCTCCGCTTCTAAGAAGAGCATCTGCGCGATGACCAGGCTAGCGACGTCGTCGTCGACGGGCCGACCGAGAAAGATGATGTTGTCCTTGAGAAGGCGCGAGTAGATGTCGAAGGCTCGTTCGCCGCGACTCGTCTGCTCTACGACCATGGGTACCAGCATTATGGGAAGTCCTCTTAACTCATATAGTGCCGCGACCAGGGGAAATCGGGTCTACCCCTTGGCCGCGCGGATCGGTGTGCGCCGTGCGGAGAGATTGAATATCTAATTGACCGTCAACCGGTGGCGCCAACCCCTAGGCCGACTCCTCAGCCGCGGCCGATTCGCCATCGGCGACTTCTTCCACAGGGTCTTCCCCGAGCAGCTGGCGAACCACCGCTTCGCGCTTCAACTGAGCGCGAAGCCCATTCAGTTTACCAGCCTCGTCCAGCGAGCGGCGTACCTTCGGCGCGGAGCTACCTTGCATCCGGGCCAACGAGGCGATGGTGCGCTCGAATTGGTCTTCGGTGATCACCACTTCGCGCTCTTGCGCAATGGTGTCGAGCAGCAGCCGGATGCGCACCTGACCCTCGGCTTGCGGCCGGGCTTCGTCCGCCATCTTCTGCCAATCCAGCTCGGCCTTCTCGGGGTCGACACCGCGACGAGCCAGGTTCATCGCGTAGTCCTCTAGCATATGCTTTACCTCGTGATCGACCACCCCGCCGGGAACCGGGAAGGGGTGGCGCTCGGCCAGTTGGCGCAGCAAGGCGCTCTCGCGTTGGCGAACACTCTCCTTGCGCTTGGCATCGGCCAGTTGCTCCTCGACGGTAGCGCGCAAGGCGGCGACGTCGGCGAAGTCACCCACACCCTGGGCGAAGTCGTCGTCCAAGGGCGGCATCTCCAACTCTTTCACCGCCTCCAGCTGGACCTCAAACTCGCGTTCGGTCGCCTTGTCGCCCTCCCCGTTGCCCTCCCCATCGCCCTCCCCCTGGCGGCGGGTGAACTTCGTTTTCCGACCGGCGGCAAGGCCGGTCACCGCGAGCGAGAGTTCCTCCCAGACCGACGCATCTCCGACTTCAATTTCAACATCCCGCGGACCGGCAGCCTTAGCTTCGGCCGACTCAGTCTCCGCCTCGTCGCCCTCTTCGGTGTCCGCCTCGTCGAAGGCCGCGGCGGCGCTCAGATCGGTGATCGTCAAGCTCACCCGGTCACCGCGAGCCGCCTCACGCTCCACCGGGTTCCACGTGCCCCGCTGGCGCCGAACCTGATTGATCGCTTCGTCCACCTCGGCCGGTTTGGTCTCCGTCTCGGCTTCGGGAAGGTCGAAATCTTCCAGATTGCGCAGTTCGATCTCCGGCTTGATGTCGACCGTGGCCACGAAGGTCAGTGGCTCGTCGGCGTGGAAGTGAACTTCCGCGATCTCCGGCGGCAGCAGGGGCACAATACCGGCTTCGTCTTGCGCTTGCTCCCAGTAGCGCGGTACCAAGCGCTCGAGAATCTCGCCCTCCACTTCCTCCTTGAAACGCTTGCGAACCAAGGATTCGGGCACCTTACCCTTGCGAAAACCGGGCAACTGTGCGCTCTTGCGGATGGAGCCGACCACCCGTTGGCTCTCCGCCTCGACCGCCGGCAGCGGAACTTCGATCTTCAGTGCACGGCGGCAGGGGCCGACCTCTTCATTTGACAGCACCACACTCATGGTAGCCAGCCTCTCAGTATTTGCCAGTTGAACTCGGCAGGGTTGAATCGAGTAGGAACCTAACGCCGGACGGCGACTCGGCTATTCCGGGATCTGAATCGTTGGGATGGGAGGGTTCTAGAAGCGCGGACGATGGTGCGAAAGGGGGGACTCGAACCCCCAACCCGGTTCCCCGAGACTAGATCCTAAGTCTAGCGCGTATACCAATTCCGCCACTTTCGCTGAGAAATCCGTCGCCGAAAATACCGTCGCCTAGAAACCCCGCTCACTTCAAAAACGGCGGGCGGCGTTAACGCCGCCCGCCGCGAACTTACTAGGTTGGTGAGCCGCCAGGGACTCGAACCCCGAACCCGCAGATTAAGAGTCTGCTGCTCTGCCAGTTGAGCTAGCGGCCCAGTGCCGCGGACTATATCCGAAAGCGTACGGTGCGACAATGCCAAGCGCACCGCCCTGACTTCGAGGTTCTGAGAATAAGGGCGGTGTGAAGGGCAACGGGGAGGGGCGGTATGGGTGATCAGCCGCCTTGGACGAAATGGACGACCTCCACCCTATCGCCCGCGCCCAGCTTCGCCGCAGTGAAGCGGGTTTCGGGGCACAATTTCGCCCGTGTGCTCGATGGCCACCGTCTGGGGATCCCGATCTAGGCTGGCGAGCAGGTCGATCAGGGTCCAGCCGGCAGGGATCTTTCTCGCTTCGCCGTTGAGGGTGATGGAGATTTCGCTCACAGAAGGTGTTTCAGCTCCACCGTGCCCAGGTCGCTGTCGGCGGTGATGATCAGCGCGGCGGTGCCGCCTCCGAGGTCGGGAATCTCGAAGAGCATCGCGACCTTGCCGCCTTCGTCGGAACGCGACTTGGCTAGGATCTTGCCTTCGGACACGGTCGAGATCATCCGCACCTCGAAGCGCACCCCCTCCAGGGGCTGGCCCGACGAGCTTGAAGTGGCGCTCAGGACCAAGTGCGCCGAGCTACCGGAAACCAGCTTCGGCTCGCCCTCGACTTCGACCATCAGTTGGTCCTGGTCCGCTTCGTTAGTCAGGTACTCCAAGATCACCTGGTCGAGGGTTCGGTTCGGATCGGCCGACTGGATTTCCGTATTGACCGCCTCGGTGACCGGCGCGGTCTTGCTAGGCGCCACCGCGGTGGTGGTGGTCGCGGCGCCGCCCATGAGTTTAAGCGCCTTTTCGGCGAATTTTCCGGAACGGATCGCCGCGATCACCCGCCGGTGCTGAGCCTCCATCTTTTTGGCGATCGCCTGCATGGGCTGACCTTCGGCCAGTGCCTCGGCATAGCTGGACCGTTTGGCGGCGAGAACTTGTCCACCCACGTAAACCAGGCTCTCAATCAGCGGATTGCCCTCGCCCTTGTCCTCTGTCTGGACGTGAAAAACCACATCGCCATGACGAACATCTGTGTTGTAACCGCTAATCATGCAGGTGCGATCTCAAAGGTTCCAGGTTCCGAGTTGCAATCTCCATCCATGCCCCACCAACGAGGCGAGAGCCCTCAGCTCTAGAGACAACCTCCCCGCGGCAGGCGGCGAGTTCTCGCGGGGGGCGCCATCATACCTCCGCGGTGAGTGCGTCGGGTTCTTCGGGTAGAAGCTGGATTGTAGAAAGTCGTACCCGGTGGGGTCAACAGTTCAGGCTGCATCTCTTCTCTCAGCCACCAGCATCCCCAGAGCCGCCCCCCCCACGAGACCACTTTCTTGGATCCCGCCAGCCCTTGGGATGAAAGGCCAGTTGTGCGACAATGGCGCCCTCGGCGCGGCCTCCACCGCGCCCCCATTCCACCCAGATCCCGAGAACAGCTATCTTCCGATTCGAAGGAGAGTTTTTCATGTCTGACGACCGCACATTGGTGCAGTACGAGGTCCGGGAGGGCGTCGCGTACGTGACCCTCGACGACCCACCAGCCAACACCTATACCCACGAAATGATGCGCCAGATCGACGAAGCGACCCTCAAGGCGCGCTTCGACAACGATGTCTTCGTCATCGTCTTGACCGGCCTTGGCGAGCGCTTCTTCTGCGCTGGCGCCAACATCCAGATGTTGCAAGAGGCCGAGCCGCGCTTCAAGTACTACTTCTGCCTCCACGCCAACGAAACCCTCAACCGGCTGGAGCAGACTCCGAAGCTGGTTATCGCGGCGCTCAACGGTCATACCGTCGGCGGCGGCCTGGAGATCGCCATGGCGGCCGACCTGCGGATCGCCAAGAAGGACGCTGGCAAGCTCGGCTTGCCCGAGATCACCCTCGGAGTTCTCCCCGGCACCGGCGGCACCCAGCGGCTGGCCCGCATGGTCGGCAAGAGCAAGGCGATCCAATTGATGATCACCGGTCAGCTCTTCTCCTTCGAGGAAGGCAAGGAGCTGGGTTGCGTCAATGAGATCCTCGACGGCGACGACTTCATGGGCCAGATCCACGCCTACGCTCGCCAGTTCTGCCCGCCCAACTGCGCCTCCAAGGCGGTCGGTCGCATCAAGCGTTCGGTGCAGTCTGGCGCCGAGGTGCCGTTTGAGAGTGGCCTAGCGATCGAGCGCGAGTTGCAGCAGCAGCTCTTCGAGAGCCGCGACGCCAAGGAAGGGCTCGACGCCTACAGCAGCAAGCGCAAGCCGGAGTTCGAGGGCTGTTGATCCTTCGTCCTTGCCCCTACCTAGGGGCTCGGCCCACCCTCCAAAGAGGTTGTCGATGAACTCCCGTGAGCCCTTGGTTCTCGCCGCGCCGGTGCGCACCCCGATCGGAAAGTTCGGTGGCGCGCTGGCGCCCTTGTCCGCGGCGGACCTTGGAACCGCCGCCGCCCTCAGTTGTCTCGATCGAGCCGGCATTGGCGGCGACGCGGTGGACCAAGCGATCTTTGGCCATGCTCGACAGGCCGGCGGTGGCCCCAACACCGCCCGCCAAGTGGCTTTTCGAGCGGGGCTGCCGGTCGAGCGACCGGCCTACACCATCAATCAAGCCTGCGGCTCCGGGTTGCAGGCCCTGTTTTCGGCCGCGCGCGCGATCTATTGCGGCGAAGCGGAGGTCGTCCTCGTCGGCGGCACCGAGAGCATGTCCAACACGCCCTACATGATGCCCACGGCCCGTTGGGGTGCCCGCCTGGGCGACAAGCCGTTGGTCGACGGGATGTATCGAGATGGCTTCGACGACCCGCTCTCTGAGCTCATCATGGGCGAGACAGCCGAAGAGTTGGCCGAGGAATGTGGCATCGACCGCGCCGCCGCCGACGGCTGGGCGGTCGAGAGTCAGGCACGCTGTCAACGAGCTCGCGGGGAAGGCCGCTTCGCCTCTGAGATCACCGCCATCGAGGTTCCCGGTCGCCGCGGTACCTCCACCCTTGTCGAAGAAGACGAACACCCGCGCGACGGGGTCACCCGCGAGAAACTGGCCAAGCTCAAGACGGTCTTCCGCCAGGGCGGTTCGGTCACCGCCGGCAACGCCTCCGGGATCACCGATGGCGCCGCCGCCATGCTGATCGCCTCCGAAGCCGCGGCTGCCCGGCTGGGGCTGACCCCGATGGCCAGGTTGCTCGACTGGGAGGTGGTCGGCGTCGAACCCAGGATTATGGGAATCGGCCCGGTGCCAGCGGTCGAGGGGCTGCTCAGCCGAACCGGAACCGACCTCGCGGCGATCGACGAAATGGAACTCAACGAGGCCTTCGCCAGCCAGCTCCTCGCCTGCCTCAAGCGGCTACCGATCGACCCCAAGCGGGTCAACCCGGACGGCGGCGCCATCGCCCTGGGCCACCCGATCGGCGCCACCGGCTGCCGAATCTTGGTGACCCTTCTGCACGGCCTGGAGAAACGCGGTGGCAAGCTGGGGATCGCCACCCTCTGCGTCTCGGGTGGCCTCGGTCTCGCCGCCCTGGTCGAGCGCGCCCAATGAATCATCCAGAACTACCGATAAGAACTAGGAGAACCCATGTCTGAAGCTGTTCTGATGGAGCGCGAAGGTCGCGTCGCCATCTTGACCATCAACCGACCCGACAAGCTCAACGCCCTCAACCAGCAGGTGCGCGACGACATGATGGCGCACCTGAGCGCGATCGAGAACGACGACGAGATCGGCGCGGTGGTGGTCACTGGCGCGGGCGAGAAATCGTTCGTCGCGGGTGCCGATATTGGCGAGTTCGAGGGCCGTTCGCCTTTCGATCAGCGCCAAGCGATGGCCAGCCCCCGGGTTTTCGACGTCCTGGCGACCTTCCCCAAGCCGGTGATCGCGATGATCAACGGTTTCTGCTTGGGTGGCGGCTGCGAGCTGGCCCTTTCGTGCGACATTCGAGTTGCCTCGGACAAGGCCCGCTTCGGCCAGCCGGAAATCAATCTGGGACTCATCCCCGGTGGTGGCGGCACCCAGCGGCTGCCCCGCCAGGTCGGCCTCGGCCACGCCATGCGGCTGATCCTAGGCGGTGGGATGATCCGCGCGGATGAAGCCAAGGAGATCGGTCTCGTCGAGATCGTTTGCCCGGCCAATGAGCTCCGCGAGAAGACGATGGAACTGGCACAAGGGATCGCGTCGAAGAGCCCGCTCACCCTGCGGGTCGCCAAGGAGGCCCTGCGCGCGAGCCAACGGATGGCGGTCGAAGAGGGCATCCTCTACGAGCGTGACCTCTTCTGCCTCTGCTTCTCCAGTGAGGACAAAGCCGAAGGGGTCGAAGCCTTCCTCGCCAAGCGGCCGGCCACCTGGAAGGGCAAGTAGCCTGGTCACCACCCCCCTAGCGCTCTTCACTCGGCGGCGGGCCCCGCGCGCAGCAAGAGCGCGCCGCCAGTGGCTAGCGCCACCCCGATCAAAGTGAGGGAAACGACGGGCGGGGACCACCACGCGAGGGTGCCCCGCAACAGCGCGAGCAGGCAAACCAAGAGCAAACCGGCGATCGGAAGCAGCCCCACCGCAAGCTTACCTCGCTGCCAGCGCAACCCGCCTCTGGGAAGCAGAGTAAGAGCCCCCATGGGATAGAGCAGCACCATCGCCAAACTGGGTGCGACGAGGGCGGCGGCGAGGAAGCTGAAGCGAAAGAGGGAGACCCGGCGACGAGCCCCTGCCACCGACCCTTGCCAACGTCGACGCTCGACGAGCAAGAGAAGCACCCAGAGCGCAAAGCCGACCCAGTAGATATCACGCCGCAGCCAGACACGGCCCGCGAGCACCAAATACTCTTCCTCGCCACGCGGGCGACCGGCGAGCGCGTCGAGCCGGCGAACAATCGCCGCCGTCGCCGTCGTCCACCTTTCCAGTCGAGCGGGATCCAACCGCTCCACTCCATCGGCGGCGCTGTGCCCGGCTCCTTTGTCCTCCCACAGGCTTAGATCGGTGAGCACGATTGCCGGGATGCGCACCCGAACGAAGGGCTGACTATCGGCGCCCCGAGCCGGATAGCCGACGCGCAAGAGAAGCTGGCTAGCGATCGAGTGACGCCGGTCGGCGACGGCGGCGGGCCAACCCACGGTGTCCAGACCGCGCAGCACCGCATGAACGAGCCATCCCGGAGGCCGCCGCTGGCCACCGCGCGGCCCCTGCGCCGGCAGTGGTACCACCACCGGCCGCCTCCCCCTGGCGCCCCGGGCCCCCACCATCTCTAGGTTAATCACCGCCAGAATATCCGCGCGACGCTCGGCATCGAGTTCATTCAGCCAACTCCGACTCCCTTGCAAGCCCAGCTCTTCACCGTCGAAGAGCAGCAAACGCACGGAGTGAGAGAGTGGTGTTCTTGCCAGGTCGTGCAGGGCGGCGATCGCCACCGCGCAGCCGGACGCATCGTCGAGCGCACCCGGGCTGTGGGCAACGGTATCGAGATGGGCCGTCAGCAGAATCTCCCCGCCGCCTCGACCAGGCAGAACGGCTTCGAAGGTGGCCAGCGGTTCTTCGCTCGCTCCCCCCACAACGCGCACCTCCGCCAGCGTTAGCGGTGCCAGAGCCTCGCGGACCCGCTGAAGCGCCTGGGCATGGGCCGCGCTGCCGGTGGAGCGAGGCCCCACCGCCACCAGCTCCTCGGCGATGCTCATCGCCGAGATCTCAGCAGCTAGGCGAGGTGGGTATAGGGGGAACAGCCAGGCGACCAGAACCACTAGCAGCCCTCGATGGATGTACCGCCGCTCACCCGCTACCCGGCCGTGGCAATGACTTTCTTTCTTTCTGACCACCAATTCCTCCGCCCAACCAACACCCTTCACGCGAGCAATCGGAACCGAATCCCGGCATAAATTTCCGCTAAGAGTATCCAGCTTTCCGAGTCGAGAGATCAAAGGGACTCCTATACCTTCATTGGCTTGTCAACATGCGATTTGCCAGCTTGACTCGCCGCGTCACGCTTGCCCCGCCCAAAGGCACCCCTATAGTAAAGTCCGCGCCATCGCCCCAGTTCAATTTTCCACATGCTTCTTGCCGAACCTGCTTTGACTCTACGTTCCAAAGTATTTCTTCTCTCGGCCGGCCTGATCGTCGGACCGTTGACGCTCGCCTATTTTTTGGTCCGGAACCAGCTTATCGAAGCAGGTGAGCGAAAGGCCAGGACCAATTTGGCGGCAACTTCCAGTGCTTTCGCGCGGCTCACCGATCGACAGGACCAACGGTTGTTGAACGAAGCCAGCTTGGTTGCGCGCATTCCCGAGGTCGGCGACGGGCTTCGTTTGCACGGTGATCTCGCCCAAACCCGGGCCCATCTCATGGCTATCGTGAGCGGGTACGTCGAGCTTTTCGCTCTGTTCAATTCCCAGGGTGAAGCGGTACTCAGAGAGGGCGAGTTGAGCCGACTGGTCTTGCAAAAGGCCACGGGCGCCGCCCCCTTGGCCAGCGCTCTCCAGGGTCAAGCGGCCATCGGGCTTTGGCTGATCGAGGATCACCTCTACAAGCTAGCGGCACAACCGGTCCTCGACGGAGTCAATCAGTTGCAGATCGGAACCCTGCTCATTGGCCAGCGAATCCGGGGTGAGGCCGCCCAGCGCTTCAGCGAGGCCGAACACTCCGAGGTCATGGTCCTCGCCGACGGTTCGATCATCGGTAGCTCGCTCACCCCAGATCAGTCCAGCGAGCTGAAGAGACTCTATCCCGAGATCGTCTCCGGCACCTTGACGCGCTTCAACTTGGGCGAAGAGACCTTCCTGGTTCGCACCGAGTCCGTCCGCGTCGACTATGGAGGTTCTAGCTGCGACCACCTGTTGCTGGAATCGCTTGCCTCCACCGACGCCTTCGCGCAGACATTGATGAGCACCTTCGGCGCCCTCGGCGTGGTCACCCTCCTCGGCGCTCTAGCCCTCGCCTGGGCAGGGTCGCGTCGCTTGACCTCGCCACTCCTCGATTCCGCTGCCAAGATGGCCGAAATGGCTCGAACCGGTGAGCTTGATCTTCCCGAGATCTCTACCGCCGAGCCTGAAGTTGCCGCCTTTCACGACACATTTCGCAGCTTGATTCTCTCGATCAAGGCGAGCCAGCGGGAACAAGAACGCTCCTACATTGAAGCGGTCGGTGCCCTGGTGATCGCCATCGACGCTCGCGACAACGACACCACCGGCCATTCCTTCCGTGTCGCCCGCTACGCAGAGCGGCTCGGCCGAGAGTTGGAGCTTCGCGGCGAGCAGCTTCGAGCCCTGGAATGGGGGTCGCTGTTGCATGACATCGGCAAGATCGCGGTGCCCGATGCGATCCTCCGCAAGGCAGGCCCACTGACCGAAGAGGAGTGGCACATCATGCACCAGCACCCGACATGGGGAGTTGAGATGCTCGCCGACGTCTCCTTCTTGCGACCCGCGCTGGAGATCATCCAGTGCCACCAAGAACGGTGGGACGGGATGGGCTACCCCGCCGGTTTGGCCGGCGAAGAGATCCCCCGCGGCGCCCGGCTGTTCGCGGTGATCGACGCCTACGACGCGATTACCAGCGATCGCCCCTATCGCCGCGCCGCCAGCCACCAGCAGGCTCTCAGCGAATTGCAACGGGTTTCCGGTACCCAGCTCGACCCAACGATCGTCGAGGCCTTCTTTCGCCTCCCCTTCGAGGATCTCGACGAGATTAGACAACAACGGCGCGCTGACCTCGATCTGAGCCCACCCGCCGGTTGATGGTTCTCCTTACGGAATCCCGTGGCGGCGGCGCCTCTCCCAGAGTGATTTGCGGCT
>QIHU01000682.1 GCA_003231035.1 Acidobacteriota bacterium | reverse complement strand
ATGGCCCACCGCTACCGGATGGCCTAGCCGCCGAGGTGGAGGAGACGGCGTGGCAGGTCGGCGACCAACTCCACCGCGACGGCTATCGCGGACCCTTCACCGTCGATTCCTACCTCTACCGCACTGCGCAAGGCAGATCACGACTGAACCCGCTCTGCGAAATCAACGCGCGCATGACCTTCGGCCTGGTGGCCCGCCTCTTCGCGGAACGGTTTGCCGGGGAGGGCGGCGAAGGAGCCGCCCAGTCAACAGTCGAACTGCGGCTAAGCACCAACGCGCCGATTCCTGGTGCTCCTGAGACGGTGCCTTTGCTCAAGCCAGCCCCTGGTCAGTCTTCTGCCGCCTGGTTGACCGTTGGTTAGGGTCTTGGGTTCGGAGTAATGACCTCAATCCCTTTTCCGTACAAATCCCAGTGCGAAAATTGGGTCGTTGTCAATCACCATATGCGCAGGGTAGCTATCACGCTTCTCGGCAATCGCGTCCAGGACTCGCACTACCCGCGATCCAGGAGGAGAAGAGTCGACCTCAAAAACCAGAGGCTCCCGTGTAGTGTTTCCGGTGAACCAGTACAGGGGTGGCGAGCAGGCCCTCATCGACGAACTGAACTCATCGGGCAGCTGCTTAGCCTATTGTCAGGGCTTGGTTCGGATTCTACGAATCCGGAGGAAGATCAAGTCGGCTAAAGCGGGACATTCAAGGCAATCGGCCTCCTCTTGCAGGATACGAGGGGTGGGCTGTAGTCGCTGGTTCGATTTCCAGATCTAGGATGGCTGGCAGTAGTTGGTTGGTCGATTCGCACAGCCCGGTGACCTCCTTCTTCTTCTTCTAGCGCTTTCACAGTTGATGGCGCATCGACTACTCGTGGTTGATGCCGTTGGGCTCGAAGCGCAAGAGGAGGACAGCATAGTCAAAACGGGAAGCAGGCCAGGGGGCTTGACTCTTGTACTGGGATTGTCGGGAATAGGGGGGCGCAGGCCAACTTCCGTCCCGATTCTCAGTATGTCCGGGCCGGAGAACAAGGACTGGGGCCATCCGCGAACCCAGGGAAGAATGTCCATACAGTAGTGGCGATTTGACCATGGTGCGTCCAGTGCAGGAAACTATCGACCAAATCAGCTAGAGAGCATAGGGCGCCAGCCAGCTTCAAGTCGATGCGGTCATCCAAACGAGAGGTCTCCGCGATGGCGTTGGATGCGCGGAAGTCCTTGAATTTCATGGGAGGTAGGAGTCTGGATCGCCGAAGCGGTGTCTTAGTTGCAGACAACCCGGGACTGCGAATTGGCAAGATGGATCCATGTCATGGAGTAACACACAGGTGGGTCTAGTTCAGCTGTTCGTAGGCATCTCGATTCCGAGAACGGACGAGATTGGGCTATGCAGCATGGGTAACGCCGAGAGCGCAGCGCTAATACCTGCGATGGATCGCGATAGAAGGTGAAGGGTGATCAAGGATAGACAGGTTCTAGTTGCTGGGTGGTGTGTGCTGGACCGCGCTAGGTCCAGCGCCTCTACTGGCTTGATGGGTATTCCAGGTCGGCGGGGGCATGGCCTCGCAGCTCCAAGTTACGCAGGGTGGTGCTGAGTGATCGCTTGGCGATACCGATTGGTGGGGCTAGCCATCTTGCTCTCAATCGGATGTGCTCAATCTCCGCCTAGCGAGCTTGACTTCAGACAGGTCCAAGAGAGTTGTTGCAGGGAACTCCTTAAGAAGCTAAGTAGGCGAGTTGAGTGGCATCTGGTGGTGGATCGTTCTCTGAGCTTTACTGGAGAAAAAGGAAGGCCTGAGCGAGTGCTAGAAAAAATTATCGCAGCTATTCCTGTCGAACAGGGTGACAGCCTATGCGTTGATACCTTTTCGAAAAGCTATGAACAGGCAGAGGGCGAATGCCTAAAGGCCAGAGTCCCAGGGTCGAACCTGGCCAATGCGGTGAAAGTACGGTTCCGACAAATTGTTAACCGGCAAGGCAGTACGCAGGTGACAGACTTCGTTGGACTTCTAGGATCGTTGCAAGAGAAAGTGGTCGGTGTTGCACCGCAGACTCCTCCGAGGGAAGATCCACTGCTCTACTACGTGGTTGTTACTGACGGCGAACACTCTCCCGAAGATAACAACCTGATCGTGCCTTTGTTCGAAGAGCGGCTGAACGAGAGTGGTGATCCAGAGAAAAGTTTCGGGGGAGTTCTAAGCCTTTTTAGAGGTGCTCTAAAACAGGGAGGGCGAGTCGCCGCACTAGCCTTCGCAATTGACAGTGACGGGGAAGGTTCGCACGTGACTCGGGACTGGGAGGGTGGGTTGGCTAGCTTGAGCCAGTCTGCTTTGGAGTCGATGGACTTCTTCTTCGTGGAAAGTGATCTGCACAGTGAAGTTGGAAAGTACCGCCTTGCGACTCTGGCGAAGCGGCAAGAGGTAATTCTTCCTTGCATGCCCGCTACCGAGCAAGGAGAGATTCCAAGTTACTTCGCTTGCTCCGACCAACCGAGTCAACCGTTAGATTCAGTCGTACCTGCGAGCCTGTTCGCTCTAGGCGGCGGGGCGATGGAAGTGGATATACCGTTCTTATATCGCGACTCAAGAAACGTCTCAGGAACAATTGATATGCTCTCCGAGCATGGGGCTCCCCACGTTCTCGCGACTTCAATGGTTACAGTGCAGACGAAACCACACTCGACGATTTGGCGGCGCGAAAATTTGAGCTTTGCGTTGGAGTATCGTGACGGCGAACTTGCCGGGCGTGACTTGCCACAGATTGGCTATGCTCAGCTGGCCGGGTGGACGTTGCCGAGGATTAAATTTTCAGCTCCGGGATCTCTAGTACTTGGGAAGTTCGCGCTAGAGAACATGCGGGGCCTTGGCCTGCTAGGAGGAATGCTCTTCGCTGTTAATCTTCTATTGCGGATAGTGAACGTGCGACGTCGTCCGATCTGGTTGGTCTCAAGTCTAGATGGGCGAGAGCCGGTTAGTATCTATTTTGGAGGCGAAGGCATTAGGTACGAAGATAGGGGACATGTTGTAAAGGCCAGGCCAATGAGTGCTCCTGATCTCGGTGGCCGACGGCCGTAACGGAGAGGATCGCAGCGCATGCAGGATTCAAAGGAAGAATTGCAACCTACTCAGTGTCATGATGTCATACCCGTAGCGCAGAGAATGTTCGTTGCTAGGTGGTGGAGTGCCAAGATTGCAGTGCCGGCGAAGTGCCTGCCGTTGGAGACGAAAGCTTGCACTGGGTGCCTCTATCGCTCAAAAGGGTCTTGGTTACCTCTGCTGTACAGTAGCAAGCATCCGGTCTTGAGATGGTTTTGGAAACCAAGGTGGATCTGGAGCAGTGGCGAGATTGAGGAAGCCGATGGCAGGTATATCGTTGTCGGTGCGCGCTCGAAATTGGAGAGGGCGGCCGTCTTGGGTTCAAATATTTCCTATAGTGCGGCGGTTGGGTTTGCGGTGATGGCTGTGGTTAGATGTATTCTAGGGCAAGTGGAAGGGAGTGTCCGGGAGACGATGAACACTGTGGCCTTCGTTGCACTGGCGCACATGATCCCCTCTGCTCTGCTCTTCCTGCTGTCGCTTTTTCTCCTGCCGAGCGGTAAGGTGTCGGGCGCTAGCGTCGACCCAGATGACGAGTTCTCCCGTCACAGGATCGCGGTTCTTACTGCGAGGGTGGGGCGTGGTTGGCCAAGAGTATATGAGAGCGTTGTGCGATGGGCGCGGTACGGGTTCGAATGGCTAGGTTGTACGGTGATCGCAACGGGTCTAGCTATTACGGTTCTTTCGCCAGGGCCAATCAATGGGCTATTCTTTCTTGGCTTCTTTGGTGTGGTGTTTTTGCTGGTCCAAGGGGGGGTGAATTCCTGGGTCGCTCGGCGGCTTGAGAAAGAACAATCGATACGCTTACGCGACATGGCCTACGATCTATTGGTTCGGTTCGGCCCGTTTGCTTCCTAGGAGGAATCGCACCAAATGAAAGAGGTTGGGTTGTACGGAACGCGGACTAGGGAGTATCTCAATGACCTGTCTGAAGAGCTGCAGCGGATGTACTCCAAGGAGCAAGTTGAGGAGATTCCCAGATTCCTTGATCGAGAGTACGCGGCAGCATCGAGACTTGAGCGAAGGCTCCTGGAGATTTGCGAAGTAAGTGGTAGCGGGGTAGTTGCTGGCGCAGAAGTCTATCGACAGATCTTGGACGTGTTGGCGCGAGATGGGGACGAGGCGGATCTGGTAGTCGTCCCTGCTAAGAAGGCTCTGTTGCTTGCACTAACTTGCGTGCGTCAAGCCTCAGGTGATGCGAAGGACGATGTTCTGCGTTATGAGCACTTCACCGAAGGTCACGATGTTTCCGAGCAAGAATGGCGTTTTCTGGAGGTGTCCCTGGAGGAGCTCTTTGACCTCGTTGCCGATGGAGTTAGGAGGCGAGAAGCTTCTCTCTTGAAGACGGTCCGTTCGGTAGTAGCTGGGAGGGGGTATCTGAGCGCGATGAGTGAGGTGGGTACTCACCTGAGCGATAATCTTGCTGCTCTGTGTCTGGAGCCCAGCCAGAAGGAAGCGCTGTCAGTGGCGAAGGGGTTGTTGGATACCGCGCAGGAGAACTTTCTGGGCGATGATCTGAAGGACTGTGTAGATTCTCTTCGGCAGGCTGGTGAGCTAGATCTTTCACAGGAGCTGGTTGATATGCTCTTGGGGGTAGTTACTGATCTCTGTCAGAGTTCTGAACCTTCTACCGCGTGCTCCGACCCCGAAGAGGGGGATGCTTCTGTTCCCAGAGTACTAAGTTGTCGATGGCACTGGGATGAAGAGGAGGGCACTGCCGCATTGGTTTTGCGAAACGTGTCGGGTGCCGATCAAGTCGTACAACAGGTGAGTGTGCAGGACTGTTCTGACCATGATTCTGAGCCTGTGATGGTTGAACAAGTACCCTTGCGGGCAGGGACAACATTTAGCGTTCCTGTCACTTCACAATATTCTGTCTTGAGACGCTGGGTTCACGGGGTAGAGTTTAAAGAGAAGGGAGAGTTGACAGCGACAATCGTTGCTGGCCCTTCGGAGAGTTGGCTCATTCAGCTTAGCTGGCCCAGAAGTCTGGACGCTCCGCGAAATATCGCCAAAGTGACCTTGGTGCGGGATCACGCAGAATGACAGCTGCTCGTCGATCATCGCCCAAGAGGCCCCCATTCGCGGCCCTCTTGGATCAGCTAGATCGTCTACTTTCTTCGACCAGCACCACGCAAGAAAACCTTCATGACTTTGAGCGTGCCGCTCGCGCCTATTGGGAGGAGTACAAGGTCTCGCTCTTGGCGGGAGCCGAAGCAGCGTTAGACGCTGGGGAGGTACGCAAGGCGAACGGCCTCATTGTGGGTATCCTTTTGGTGGATCCAGAGGAGGAGAGTGCATCTGGGATCAGCTCTCAGGTGATGGCTCTTGCCAGCAACACTCCAGAGATCCTCGTTTCGGGCGAAGCGGCGCCGAGCGCAACAATTCAGGGTTGCCACGATTTCCGTGAACTATTGGACCGGTTGGCGGTAATGTGCCTCGCGCGAGCCTCTTCGGGAGAGTGTTCAACTAAGGGGGAGGCGTTGGAGAGAGCATTTCCAAGTGCTGGGACTGAGCAGCTGTTAAGGGAGCAAGTCCACAAGGACCTTTCCATACTGAAGCTAGCCGATGTAGAGAGTGCTAGTGAAGAGTCTAGCGATGCTGCCAGAGTTACAGCCATCGTTGATGAACTTGTCGCGATGGAGAGGCGAGACGAAACACCGGTTGAGGACGGGGTTAGTAGCAATGAAAGCAAGAGAGTTTATGGCGCGACACTGAGGCCCAGCGATGCGGCTAGCGAGACGAAGATTCAGCACTCAACTGTGCTTCGTATGCCTCGTCGGAAGCCACCATCATCTGCCTTGCGCCGAGGCACAGCATGGCTTGCTGCTGCCTTAGTGGCTGGCGTTGCCGGTCTCTTGGGTGTTCTCGCGTGGGGCAACGGCGAGCAGCCAGCTGATTTTTCGGCGCCGGAGCGCGCGGTGACTTCTTCCTCCTTACGGTTGGAGCTATCGAAACCAGGGTTTATCTTGCGCGAGGGCAATGTACCGACGAGCGGCCGAAAGGCTGCTGCCGTTCACACCTTCGAATGGTTGACGCCCGGCGACTTGAAGTTGAGTGCCTGCCCGGCTGGCGATTCAGACTGCAAGAATCCGCAGAGGATCTCTTTGTCTCTTCGGGAAGGAGCGAATCGGGAGTATGTCGATGTTGAGTGGTAGAGGGTGCAGAGTGCTGCCGAGGCTCGTCCGCTCAGCGGCGGCTCGCGAGGCCTTGGTGTTGCGGGCTGCTAGCTGGTGGGGAGGTCTTCCGTGGTAGCGAAAGGGTCGGGTGTGATGTGCTCCTCATGCAAGGAGTGGGTGATCCTGGATGGAGACCATGCCTGCGGTTTCTGTGGCGCTATTCAAGTTGGCATCCAAGTCTTCCCGCGAAACCTGAAGCTACCTGCGGGAGCGACCGGTCTTGTTCACCTCAAGAATGAGACGGCGGAGGCTGTCTCGATCGATGTAGTGCAACCCAGGGGGCAGAATGTACCGCTGAGGACCAACCTCAAGACCATCCGCCTTGAACCCGGGCACAAGAACGCATTGGTGGTCGAGGTCGTTGCGGAGAAAGTGGTGGACAGCGTGCCGGAGTCCAGCTTCACTATTGGGCTTCGGCTGCAAGGCCGGAAGATCATCATTCCAGTGGACATCTTGGTGCTGTCGGCATCCCAGCCACGGTTGGTGGAAGAGACCGTGGTGCTTGGAACTGCCGGGCCGGACCAAACGGTGGCCGGAGCAGTTCTCCTGGTAAACGAAGGGGGCACTGCGGATAGGCTGAGTAGCATTGCCTTCACCTCTGCCGCGATGACCCATACTGTGTCACTCCCCATGCGCCTACCCTATGGAGAGCAGAAAACGATTCCAGTATCGCTGGATCTTGCCGATGATGAGCGAGTGGACTCCGTTGAGATGGTCCTAGACTTTGAGATCTCCGGTAAGCAGCTCAAAGCGCAGCTCTCGGTAGAGCGGCACAGTCTTAAGCTGGACCCTCCTGGGCCCCTTGAGCATCGCCCCCTGCTGTGTCGCCACTACGCGGTGCACCGGCTGGTGGTTGAGAACGATGGCAACCAGCCGTTCTCCGCGGTTGAGCTGACAACGAAATTTGACTGGCTTCTGTTGCGGCGAGAGGGAGCGCCGCCGAAGTCTTTCCCGATGGCTGCCGGGGAGAAGGCGGCGATGGAGCTGATCGTGGATCGTACGCAGCTCCCTGTAGGAGAGTTTGAGGGCACTGTGGAGGTGAAAACTGATGGACTAAGTAAGACCCTCACGATCCGTGGTGACGTTCCTCAGCGGCAATCGTATCCTGGGTACGTAGGGATCGACTTTGGGACTTCTGCTTCGGTGGTCTCGATTCTTCATTCTGACAAGAGCGACGAGTGGTTTTTTGCGCTAGATCGGTTGGCGGATGGGGAGGCAAAGGACAGTAGGCTGATATCGAGCACCATTACTTTTGGAGAATCCCTCGAGAGCTACAGCGTCGGAGCTGGTGCCGCTCAGGAGGGCATGCTCCGTCCCGAGCGGTCAATTCAATCGATCAAGCGCGCCCTTGGTTCGGAGCGGGAGTTTCTCATTCATGGAAAGTCGGTGAGCCCCACGGAAATCGCGGCCAGGGTGATCGAGAAGTTGCTCGAACTAGCCGAGGCTCGCCTCTGGGAAGAGTTAGGCAGCGCTTTTGAGATTGACCAAGCGATCGTGACAGCTCCCGTGGATTTCTACGGCCAGCAGATCGAAGATCTACTCTCTGCTTGCAAAGCTGCTGGGCTGCATGTTGACCTAATAGGTGAGGAGAATCAGCCGAACGAGACTGCTGCGCTAGGAGAGATCGACGCTCTTTCGGGCAAACAGCCATCACGCGATGAGAACAATGGTGAGCGAGGGATCGCTGAGTCTTCCGATCGAGAAGGTACCTCAGCACTGGATCGAGAGAAGATTCAGGGCGTCGTAACGAGTGAGCCTCTGGCGGCGGCATTTAGGATTATTAATGAGCTGAGGAGGAGCGAGGCAGTGGGAGAGCGTCACGACGCTCTGATAGAGCGGTCAGAAGGAATGCGGGTCTTGGTCTACGACCACGGAGCCGGAACGTTGGACGTGGTCATTGTTCGTATAACCGCTCCCGGGGACAGGACTGAAATTAAGGTTCTGGAGAGTGCTGGTCATAATGGAGTTGGTGGCGATGAGTTTGATTGCGCATTGCTAGAGGTCGCCCTGGAGAAGGCCGGAGTGGGTGAAGAGGCGCGAAAGATCTTTACGGAAGACGAGGCCGCCTTCGAATGGCGGGCCTCCAAGCAGAAATGGTCTCCCGAGGATCAGAGTGAGCTGCGGGGAAGTCGGCTGAACCTGCGGCGCTCAGCAGAAGCGGCCAAGGTTGCATTGGGGACGAAGGAGGAAGTGTCATTCCTTGTTCCCATGACAGCGATGGTTGAAGTCGGCAAGAAGGGAGCTCTTCTTCGCGACAACCGAGGGAGACTGGCCTACGGTGAAGGTGGTGCTTTCACCGTGGGTCGCGAGGAGTATGAGGCCGTTTGCGAGCCCCTCCTTAAGCAAAGTACTGATACGGTGCTTCGGGTCTTAGAGTATGCAGACCTGCAACCGAAGGAGATCGATCTGATCTTTCATGCAGGCCGACAAAGCTACTTGGAGAGTATTCGGGAGAGGATCGGAGCGATCTTTGAGGGGCAGGAGGTTCAATTGCAAGAGAACCTCATCAAGTTTTGCGTTGCGGCGGGGGCAGCGCTCTACGGTCAGGGGATCCATGAATGGGATGACGACGCGATAATCTTTGTTAGTCAGGACCAGAAACTGCCCTTCTCGTTCGGGATCGGCTCGCGCAAGTGGGGTCGAGAGCAGTATAAGCAAGTCATACCCAGGGGGGCGACCTACCCCGCGACTTTCTCGGTGCTCGTCCCGATTCGTGGCCGCCGTGGGAAAATCAAGGTCTATCGTAAGACTGGGCAAGGCGGAGCCCTGGGGAACAACGGAATGCCGTTGCATGGGTACGCAGCCTTTGCCGTTCCTAGCTCTGAACGATCTGAAGGTGGCAAGGTGGCGGTGGAGTTCAGCCTCGATGCCAATCGCCGGCTCCGGCTGCTTGTGGGTGGCAAAGAGGTGGACTTGGTGGAATCGAGATCGGAGCATTACGGAGGAGGGTATCGATGAGTACGCGAATTGCGGCCAGGGCGATTGCGTTAGTGCCACGTAGTTCATCGCTGTTCGCTCGCGCGTATTGGCTGAGAAGGAGCAGCGGGCCAGAACTCGGCCAAACTCGGCAAGTGAACCAGGCGGTCCTGGTTCTCCTTCAGATAAGGGACTACCTGCACATGACCTGGCTTGAGATTGGTGGCTGGCGAGTAGGCGTGAATGCAGTGTGGGTGAGGTTCCGGATTGGCTCAGGTACCGGGCGGCGAAACTGCCTGGCAGGTACCCTGCTAAGGAGTGGAGCATGGCGATCAGAGATGCTATGGAGGCAACGTTGGCTTGCTGATGCAATGAGAACAATTGGATGGGCCTTTTCAGCTTCGTTTGGCGAGGGCACGGATCTACTCGAGGAGTTGCAGATGAGCGCAGTGCGTGAAAGGCAGCCAATACTGGGTACGGGCGTAAGAGAGGGGGGCGAGCAATGAGAGGTAGTGGACGAGGCTGGCTGCGAGCAGACCATTGGCGTCAACGAAAGTGCAATCTCAGATGGTTCAGAACGGGCTCCGTTCGCAAGCGTATAGCCTGCCTGAGGTGGAAGAGGTGGTGGCTCCTCTTGGTGGTGTTACTTGCTGCGAACCCAGTTGCGGTTGAGGGCGCACAAGAAACGTTGCCTTCCTGTTGGGTTTCCATGGAAATGGAAGGCTACCTGGATAAGCTCGTCGAGGCGATTAATGGCGAGCAACAAGATGTTCAAAAGCTTGTCAGTCTCGGGAGCAGGAGTGGGTGTGGAAAACTCTGGCCTGAACATAAAGAACTTCTCGGTCTGCGGCTAGCTGAAGCCTTGGCGAACTTGAACTCGACTGACCCCCGAGCGCTAAGAACTGCTTCGTGGGCCTTGGAGGACGTAGAGAATTCCTTGAGCACGATCGGGCTTGTGACAACTGAGCAGGTTATGGCCGCAATGAGAGGCTCAGAGGTGGTGAGCAGTTCTAAGGGCTTGTGGAAGACACCGGATAGTGTCGACGCCTTGAGGCAGTCAACGCAAGAGAATCTCACAGGGACAGGCAACAATAGGGTGTCGCATCGGTTACGTGCACTGGAAAATTGGCTCGATGAGCAGGCTGCTGCGATTCAATCGCCGGCCCCGGTAGGCACCGATACGCCTCGGAAGCAAACTGGGAATGGAGATGGCGGCGGAGATGAGGCCTGCTCGGGGAGCTTACTTATTTGGACTGCACAGGCTTCATCACAGCAATGGAGCGCATCTAGTCTAGTTGAGGTGATTGAGACTTGTAAGAGCGTTGGCAGGATAGGGGATGTGTCGAATGCGGTTGCGGAGGAGTTGGCAAAGCTAGTGACAGATAGGGAGAGGGGAAGTGGCAGTGTGCGAGCGCATAGGGAAAGTCATCGACAGATCGTGAGCGATCTTGAGCGCGTTGGAAATGCCTTCGAAGTAGCCGAAGCGAGCGACGAGCTGGTTCTATTCGCGGGTCTCCTGCGCTCGCATTTGCCGCAAAGTCAAGATACAGATCTTAGAGTAGGTCTGCTTCCCGCTAGTGACGGCGAATGGCCCGCTAATGTCCCAGGTATCCAAGCTATGGATGAATTCATTGAAGATACGGCAAGAGTCAAAGGTAATGGACTTGAAGGCATGTTGCCCGCCCTTTCTGGTCTCCTTCTCTCGGTACTCCTCGCTCTCATCGTGGTCGTTGCTGTGATTTTGAAGAGGCAGGAAGAGCTCAGGAGGCTCGCCAGGGAAGGGAGCTTTCCGCTGGATTTATCAGGCGATTCGTGTACAGGTAACCAGATTCCTAGAGCGCGCAGCGAACTCCGGGATGGGCAAGGGATGCCTCCGACGAATGGGGAGACTGAATCTACGTCGGACGTGGTCGGAAGTGGGTGGTTGAAGAAGTGGATAGATGAGGTAGGGGAATGGCAAGAAATTGTCGAGAAGTCGATCATACCGCCAGCCAAGAGTGTCGTTGAGTTTCAACGGGAGGTGAAGCGGTGCATGCGTAAAGTTTGGGGCGGCGATCTTTCTGGCTCCTCGAGCGCGGGAGTTGATTGTGAGGACGAGGTGGAATTCGCGAGATACTTCATTAAGCGGATGAAGGAGGCGGGAGTTGCGAAGGAGATCGAGAATAGAGTAAAGGAGCTGGAGGCATGGCGTGACAAGACGCAGGGCAGCGACAACAATGGCGAGGAGCTACTTATTGCTACTACTGGGTCTTCTGTGCCTGTAGGGCCTCCAAGTCGCCCAACTGCAGGCACTCCTGAGCTTCGCAATGCAGAGCCAGCCTTCACTCAGAGCGAAACGGGTAGGGGCGAGAGTTCGGCTCCTCCTGACACGAAGGACAGGGTCAGCCTTAGCGAGCACCAGAAGTTCATGCTTGCCGAGGCGAAGGGAGCCCGCGAGTTGCCGAAGTTGCTCAAGGTGCTGAACAATTTGAATCGAGCGGCAACGGCGCACCCATGGCTGCGATCGATGCTTTTTCTGCGTAGCGATGACCTGCGGTCGATTTCCCAGTATGTCGACGCGATTCGGTGGATTAGGAATGAGATCAAGAGCGGGCAAGTCGTTCCCCGTCCCATTGAGGATGCATTTTTCCATTTTGACCCTCGGCGCTGGTGTGCCACCAAGCTTCCAGATCTGGTCGATTTGTTCCATCGTTCCGCGCAGCGAGAGCATGCAAGAGGGTGGCCGGAGGAATTC
Source organism: Acidobacteriota bacterium (assembly GCA_003231035.1). Classification (GTDB taxonomy): domain Bacteria; phylum Acidobacteriota; class Thermoanaerobaculia; order Multivoradales; family SZUA-115; genus SZUA-115. Next base: position 9,060 of record QIHU01000682.1, on the reverse strand, counting down.
ACGAAGGTAGATCAGGCATTTCGCGAGGCCCTGGCTCTGGCTGGGCTCAAGGTCATTGATATCGAACTAGGCAAGACAGAGTTCAACTCTAAGATTCATGAGGTTCGCGATCGGATCACAGATCCGAGCCTCCCGGACAATGCAATCACAGGATGCTTGCGGGTGGGCTTTCTGAAGAAAGTAGCCCCGGGGGGGGACGAGAAAGTCTGGCGCAAAGCCCAAGTGCAAGTAAACCTTGGAGGAGTGCGCCGTGCATAGCAAGTGGCGACAGCCTTCACGGCGCTTGCTCCTCAAGGTTGGTCGGAGGGCAAGTTGAGCAAGAAGACTCAGTGCCCCTACCGCGGCTGCAACGGGTCCATTGCCAGTGGAGCGGAGGAATGCGGTGCCAAAGGCCACCCGGTGGTGGTCTGTAAGTCCTGCAAGAAGACGGGTGAACGCACCGCCAACCGGCCCCTCTCGCGGTACTGTCGGATCTGCGCTCAGCGGCTGCCAGAACGTGAGGAATGGTCCTATCCGCGCGGTTCCGCCCATGGCGGTGGCCTCGCGAAGGTCGACTTCGGAGAGCGGGATGGCTTGGACCTTGGGTCCCATCCAGTCTTTACGGTTAAGCTCGAAGCCGCTTGCGCAGGTCTACTGTGGCTCGATGGTGTGCTCTGTGCCATCGATCAACTCGGACAGGCAACCTTCTCCGCGCCGACAGCTGGCCTGACGGGGGCGAAAGTCTCATTGGGAGATGGCGCGGCACCCCGTTCGGCGTTGGTGGCGGGTGGTCTTCTGGTCGGCGGGCGCCGAGTGACAGCCTATCCCGCTGGCCAAGTTCTAGAAGAAGGCGCGGCAATTGCCCACCGCTGGCATCTGGATCTGGGCGGGATCTCGGTAGGGCCGCCCTTTCAGGTTGGCGACCAAGTTCTAGTGCTTGTCGGAGATCAAGACAGTCGCTGGAAGTTGGTCCATGTCACGCGGTTGGATCAAGAGGCACCCAGCTCGAAGGTTATGGCCAGCGGGCGCGGGACGGTGACTACGCTCTGCCGAGTTTCGCAGGATGTTTGCTTCTTGTGTGAAGAGAAAGGGGCCGTGCACCGTCATACCCTAGAGCGAACGGGTGAGCGTTGGAAGCACCAACAGGTCCAGATACCGACAGCACAGGGAATTCATGGCGATGTGCCCTTAGCGGCGGTTGGCCGGATGCTAGTGGCGATCATTGGGCCTCAGCGTAGTCTCTGGCAGATCGATCCGAGTCACCCTCGTCTTGAGCGCCGCTTGATCACCCAAGGAACTCGTGACTTCTGTGTGGCGGGTTTCACGAGAGGGCTAGCGCTCCTTGGCGGCGAAATTTCCTTTTTCGGCGACCGCGAGGCTCCCGGGTCTGGCGATTCAAGGCCGACCAGTTCGCCAGTGTCTCTGTCCAAGCGCGGCGCTCTGGTCGGCCTAGAAGATGGTCGCGTTCGCTGGATTCCATTCGACGGCAGCGGTTCGACAAGAAGTTATCGTCTTGCAGCTCTAGAGGCGACCACTGTCGCCACGGCCCCGATAACGGCGATCTGTGCTGCCAGGAAACATCTAGCGTTTGGGAATGCAGACGGTACAGTCTGCGTATATAGGATGGCATGAGGCTACGCATGGGGCAAAAGAAAAGAGTCTTGCGGGGAGTCGTCGGATTGATTCTGGCGATCTCGTTCGTGAATGAGGCCAGGGCGGAGATCGCTCCGGGGGCCTGGCTAGAGATCCGGATTCTCCTCGATAATTCAGGCAGCATGTACCCTGGATACTCCCCTGAAAGTGGTCTGCGAAAGACAAGCCTAGGTGTGAAATGGGCTTACGAGTATTCCTCGTTCCAATCTTGGTTGGACGATTTCGTGCGGGCGCAGACTATCGTTCAGGGCGGCTCCGGGCAGGGTAGGGTTTCACTCGCAGTTGCGACTTCCAGTCGCAAGTTTACCGACGCGGACATTCGTCAAGTTCATCCTCGGGTCGAGTTGAATGACTTCCACGCCGCGAGACTAGAGCCAGCGATCAATCAGGCTGGAAAGGGGACTCACACCTTTCTGCTTTCAGCTCTTGAGGCCATATCGGCAGACTTCGAGGGCCTTGTTTGGCTGATCACCGACAACATTGTCGAAGAGCCTGGAGGCCAGCCTGTGGAAGGAGTCCGCGACTTCTTCGCTGCTCTGCGCGACCGACCGCGATACCGTGCGGTTCACCTCTACAAGCATTCGATTGTGGACTCCCCAAACGGCCAGAAGCTGGACTTGGCTGTTTACGGAATTCTCGTCTCATCGGATGAAGTCAAGAGTCCCGACACCTTTGACTTCAAGTTTAGAGATAGGATCCTTCGCCATTCGCGGCCCGGGCATGAAGGGCGGCTACTTTTTCCAACCCAGGAGTACCTCAAGCTGAAGGATCTGAGAATCGATCCTCTGTCTCCGTTGCAAGGAGCCTTGAACGTGACCTTGGAGAAGAACGCATTCTCCATTCGTGAGAGTCGTCCCATCACGCTGAACCTAGATCTGGAATTGACCAGTAACCTAACGCAGCATGCCGTATCCGGCGGACAGTTCACTCTCTTGTTTCCAGACGGGCTTGAGCCCGCGACCCTGCAAGAGCTAGCCTTCGCTCCTCCTCGGATTCCGTCGAGCGTCTTCGGGAGGCCTGCTGCAAGCGGAACCATCGACCGCTCCATCCCACCAGGAGCGCAGCGAAGAGTTCATGTGACTGTCGAGACGGAGCCAATTTCTTTGACACCTCCGCTCCTCAAACCCTGGCTGAGAGTTGCCTGGAATGGTGTAAAGGTCGACTATGTGGGTCTGGTGGAGATCCGGTTCGGCTCACTACCAGTGCAGCTGCAGATGCAGCGGATGCAAGGGATCTTCGGAGTCGATCAGGCGAGCGAGATTTTCGATTTCCAAGATGTGCCGAGCATCAATCCCCGCCCAGTGAAGCGGCAGATCAGGATTACGATCGAGGACTCAGGCCGTAGGCGCTGGATTCTCGCGATGATCTTGCTTCTAATTGGTGCAGTCTCCGCACCTATTCTGTGGTTTCTGTTGCGGACCCTCAAGTATGAGGTGACGGTCGGTGGCCGCTCGCAGGTGATAGATCTTCGTTGGCGACAGAAGGCTCCAGTCGCGGACGACGATCGACAGTTGGCATGGCTAGCTAGGACTCTTGGAGGCAGGCCTCACTTGCAGAGTGCCGCACCCGATATCATTTTGAAGCCAAGATCGAATTATTACGAAGCCTCAACTCGCAGCGGAAAGACGGTCAAGATTGTTGTGAACCAGCCGGGAAGAGATCCTTTGCCGCTGGGGTCGAGGGCGTCCAGCGCGGCGCGAGATCGGAAGTTCCGGTTGCTTGGAGGCGGTAGAGAGCGCAATAGCGAGGTCACGAGCGGGCGCAAGGAAGCAGGCTCTCATGATGACGATCCGAAGGCGAGCTCACCAGTTAGCGGTTCGACGAGGCGGCGAGCGCGAAAGCGCAGGTTCCCGAGGCCGTAGGTACAAGTTATTGATTCGCAGGACAAAGATTGGGAGGACAGTATGTCGTTGACGTTTTGGTTGGGGATAGTAGTTCTCGCCGGCCTGGTCTGGGTTGCGCTGTACTACGGTGTCTATCCGTGGCTACTGCGGTACTACCCGCCTGGAGTGGCGAAAAGGGTATTCTGGCCGCTGCTACTACTCTACTATTTACTGATCATGCACCTTCTATTCTATTCCGTATTCCCAGTTGCTCACCTGTACTGGCAGGTGCGGTGGGTTGTTGTAGCCGTTGCTCTCCTCCTATTTCTGTGGAGTGCCCTCAGTGTCTCGAACAGAAAGGTAGCCCAATGACCGGATTGCGAGAACTGATCAAAGCGAGCTCTGTTGGCAAAAAGCTCGAGTACAAGAAGGTTAGCCCGACTCTGCTGATCGGCCTGGGCGGGACAGGTAAGGAGGTCCTTCTTCGCTTGCGTCGGCGCCTGGTCACGACGTACGGTTCGCTGGATGAACTCCCCTTTCTCCGGTTCCTTCACTGCGACACCGATCAAACCCGGAAGGCTAGAGAACAGTACGATGTGAAGCAGGAGGACGATCCACTGTGGGACTCCGTGCGTTTCAGGGGTAGTGAGATTGTGAATCTCTCGATCGACGGCGGTACTAGTCGCTATCTGGACAATCTAGGGAAGTATCCGCGCATTGCCCGTTGGTTTCCGGGTGGTGATTTGCAAAAGCTAGGAGACCTAGGAGAAGGTGCTGGTCAGATCAGAGCAGCTGGTCGATTGACCATGTTTCACCGACAGACCTGGGACGATTTGCGAGGTCGAATCGAGCAGGCCCTGGATACGCTTCGCAATCCGGATGTACTGACCCGAGTCGACGGGGGTTTTGACGTCGACACCGGAGAGCTTGAGTTCGTGGTCGTGGCATCGATCGCGGGTGGGACTGGAAGTGGAACTTTCCTCGATTTTGGCTATCTGCTCAAAGATATTGCACCGGCGGACCGGCAGTTCGGGATCTTCTTCATGCCAGGTTTTTATAAGGCCTATGGGGGAGCCGATCGGACGAGAGCCAACGGCTACGCGGCACTCATGGAGCTCAATCACTACTCCTTCGGCAATCGTTTCATGCGCGATTGGGATGGCAATGCTCGCACCATGGCTCCGCCTCCGTATTCCAATATCTATCTCTTGGACTCGGCCAATGCTCAGGGGGTGACCGTCGGTTCTGGTGGCAATGAGTATGGGGCGTATGAGATGGTCTCGGACTTCTTGTTCCATGACTACTCGAGCGGAGCTTTCGCTGGATCTAAGAGGGCTGCGCGAGTCAATTTGATGCAGTACAACCTGGCCGTCTTCAGTCACAACTACATCGGCGAGGGAGAAGTGGGGCCGAATGAGGATGCCCTAGCTGGCGATGCCTATCCGTGCCGTTTCGGGTCGTTCGGGCTGGCCCGCATTTCATTCCCGACAGAGGCCGCACAGAGCGTTGCAGCTGCGAGGCTAAGCCGGAATGTGTTGGAATCGTGGCAGCGGGAGGAACTGACTGACCCACAGGAGGAGCTCTTTACCCGTTTCTTGTGCAGGCAGGATATTCGCTTCGCTCAGGGTGAGCTGGTTCGTCGAGACGGAGTGGAAGTAGATCAGCACCACATTGACGAAGCACTGCTGGTCTACAGCGAAGAGAGTGGAGCCACCTTCGCTTCGGAGATCTGGAAGCGTGCCCGTGAGTTGCGAATGACACTGGAGAATAACGCAAGGAAGGAGAAGGGGTCGGCTTTCGATCGTGAGCGGAAACGTCTAGACGATCTGTTTTCGGGTGCGGATTCGGAGGGCAGCGACCAATGGGGTCAATGGGTACGGATGATCGATGAGAATGCAAGGCGGTACGGTGAGCGAGTGCGGCAGGGTCTGACCGATGGTGCTAGGGACATTGCTAATAATTCCCAGCGAGGCGTACTAGAAGCCACCTCCTTGCTGCGCGAACTGAAGAAACTATTGCGTAATGAGAACTTCGACTACTTCGACTACTTCAATGGAGAGGCCGAGGAATGGAGGGATGCAGCGGAGGAGTATGGATTCGAAATGGATCGCCTCGGTCTCGAGATTCGGCAACACGAGCACGCATTCCTTTTTCGGCGTGCCGATTTGGCGCGAGACATGCGATGGGTAGCTGCTGACGAGCAGTCGGACTCCTTTCAAGGGATTGTCTATCGATACTACTTCGCTCGGGTGATGCGGCAGGTTGTCAGGCGAGGTCGCTGGATCTGTGCTGAAATTGATACCTTTCTGGGTGATGACTCAGCTAGCGGGAAGGGCTTGATTGGCCACTACTTCCGTCTTCTGTCGGGTGTCTTTCAGGTGGAGAACAGGGCAAAGCAAAGGGAGAGGTACTTTCAGAAGCCAGTATCGAATCAGTTCACGATGAGTCTCTACCGCGATGGTGACTTCGATCAATGGTACGAGAACTGGGTCGGAACTGGAAGTAGTGAAAAGGCCGTGGTGAAGTCGGTCGGTGCGCAGATACTGCAAGAGGTTTTCAAGACGGACAGCGTGTCGGCAGTGATTGAGGCGCTACGGCGAAGTACCCCGGAGGAGATTGAGCGCCGGATGTTTGAGATCTGCCGGAACTATATACGGTCGATTGATGAGCAGCCGGATGCACTAGAGATGCTTCTTGATAGCGACCGGGCGGATGCGCTTGGCGGACCAGAGAAGGCTGTTGGAAGCGCTCTGAAACTTGCCCATGCGTGGCTGAAGAAAGGGGATCGTGGACTGGGTCACATTGACTACTCAGGTCCTAAGTCTGACCAGAGGCCGTTCATAGTTGGGCGTCACGCAGCGGACAGACGTCATGTGGAGAAGCTCCGAAGACTGGTGGAAGAAAGTATGCCCGGCGACTTGAAGCTCGGTTTTGAGGATCTAGGTGAACTGCATCGAGGGGAGATCGTTTTCTATCAGGAACTCGCAGGAGTACCGGTGTTCTATTCTGAGTCGGTTACGGCACTTCAGGGCCTCCGCGAGACCTACCATGGCTATGCAGCCAAAGAGGAGCTGCATACGGAACGTGATCGGTATCGATTTGGCGACTTGGTCCCAAAGACCCAGTCAGAGATCGAACGATACTTAGAGGCGCTTCGCGCAATTGTGCTGGGGCGTGCTCTGGGCCTGCTTACCGTGGAGCGCCGGCAAGCGCTAACGGGAGGGGTGACAGTGGAGGCCTACGAGTACCGGCGGCGCGACATTGTTGATCAAGTGAAGCATGTGTATCTAGGTTCTGAGGAGGACGCAATCGACCTCCTCTATCGGCAGGCGACCGATCCAATGAATAGCGACCGTGAAGAGCTACTGCGGCAGATCGATGAGAAGATCACCGCGGTGAAGACAGCTCGCCAGTTACACGTATATTTGCTCTTCCTGGATTACTATATGAATTGTGTCTACGCGCCTCATGTGGATACTGAATCGGTGGCTGGTCACAAGGTGGAAACTTATCCTCCGCAACACCTGGTCCTGACTCAGGCGAAAGCAGACCTTAGTCGCTATACGACCGATGAGGAGCTTGAGCTGATCAAGAGTGAACTTACTCGGCTGAAGGGAGGGGACGATGTGCGCCTCTCCTACGAAGACTACATGCGAGTCTTAGAGCCATTTGGGCAGGAAGCGGGTACCTATGAAGTCTTCGAAGATAGTCACGCGCGGCGGGGGCGAAGCCGAAGGGCAGTGACTTTGGCTCTTCGTCTGAAGAATTTGAGGCGGTCCTGTCCGGTGTGCGGAGACCAGATAGATATTAGGGCCGGTCGGTGTTCTCATTGCAAAGCCGACCTGGGTAGTCCCGCTGTGTGCCCAAACCCAAGTTGTAGCGAGGCGAACGTGCCTCGGGACCTGTCTCGCTGTTGGCGTTGCGATGCGCCTATGCCTGGGTATGAAGAGACGGTGCAGTGCGGAGCCTGCTTTGATTTTTGGGGTCGTGCTTCGGAGAATCCAAGTTGTCCGAAGTGCGGCGAGCCTTTGAAGGCGCCGGCTAGCGGTGGTAGCCAGTACGCAGAAGCGCCGCGATCTGGTGACGAAGGGTCGCAAGCAGAGACAGAGAGAGAGTGGAAGGACGACGATAACTGGGAGCCGATGAGTGAGCAGCAAGAGAAGGCTGGCAGTTCAGGGGTAGGGAGCGGTACTGATAGTGACGAGGAGTCAGCGAGGGACGGAGCAGGAGTCGGCTCCGGGGAACAGGCTAAGCAGAGGGCCGCTCCCTCTTCCGGAGAGCCGCCACTTGACCCCGTTGCGAAGGAAAAGTTAGTCGAATGCCCTCACTGCTTCGAGATGGTCTCTGCTGGAGAGATCTGTTCGGAGTGTTACGGCGATCTTTGAGGAGAGCTGAAGAATGTACCGACGACGAACTCTTGGCGTGAAGATCGTGATATTGGCTGTTGGTGCGGTGGCACTAGCGGTGAATATTTTCCTTGCGGCGGATGCCCAGTGGTGGCAATGGATCGATTGGTCGCGGGTGACGGAAGAGGTTGGTCGCGCGCGAGTTAGCGACGAATTGATGGTGACTCAGAGTAGCATTATGCTTGTGGAGGTTCGTAACTGCGAGGGCTCTGGAGGTAATACTGGTACGGGATTTGTTATCGCGGACGGGTATGTAGCTACTGCAGCACACGTTGTGGATTCCGGCAAGGGGTGTTCCGGCGGAGTTAAGATTCGCGACCTGGATCAATTGAGCTACGATGCCACCGTGGTCGGTTTCGACGCTGGCGCGGATCTGGCCATTTTGGCCATTCCGAATTTGTCTCTGCCTAGCCTCAAGTTAGGCGATTCGGCCTCGCTCGAGGATCCTTCTGAGTTGGTCTCCCTGATCACCATTGGTTATCCTTTGCTGGGAGCTGTGGCGGATGCAGGGAAGCCGACAGTCTCCTCGGAAGGCCAGATTGCGCGCTACGACGCGACTCGGCAACTCTTCGTAACCTCTGGATTGAATCTAAATCCTGGCAACAGTGGTGGGCCGGTTTTCCTGAAGGATCCGTGGTTGGTGATTGGCGTCGCCTCAGCGATTCTCGACCCTGATAAGGGTGAAGAGGTTGGGTGGGTGGTGCCAATTGATCTTTTGAAAGCTTTATTTCTAAACTCGATCGGAGAGGAATTGCGCGAATTGTGATGGAGCGAACTTGCTGGTGGAGTCTTAGCTTCTCGCCCTGCCTTGTCTGGCGAGGAAGATCAGGATGGCGCGTGGTGATGCTCAGAAAGAGGCTTGATCATGAAGCAGTAATGCTCAGAATTCGCGTGTAAGTCACCTGTACGACTCTTGCCCCGGTAGCGCTCTTTGATTCCGCGCAGGATCTCCCGGCGTGTTGCCATGCTAAGTGCGTGTCCCGATTTAGTACCTCTCAGCGTCCATTCGCTGGGTTGTATTCTCATGAGGCAACGACAAGCTATGGGTGGCAGAATCGCTGAGGTAACGCGCCAGGCCGTCGAAGTCCGAGTAGGTGACGTCGCGAATCCGCCAAGCGATCGCTACCCGATCTTGGTCGGTCCCTTCGCCGGCACGGCGGTGGCCTTCTTGTTGCGGGCCACGATGCGGAAGGCGGTGA
>QIHU01000216.1 GCA_003231035.1 Acidobacteriota bacterium | reverse complement strand
TCGCCGCCAGGGCCCGCAACAGAAGTTTCGGGTCGCCCAAAGCGTGGGCGAAAAACAAGGGCGCGAGAACGAAGGAGTTCTTCACCCACTGCGTGGGGCGCATTGAGCGCAGCAAAGGAATCATGATGTCGCGCTATTCTATGGCCATACCTAGCCTTGCCGCCCTATCTTCTCACCGGGCCGCTCAAACGGTGAGATCTCTCGCGTACAAACCGACGGCCGTCCTTGCCAACCTCAGCCCACACCCCAGCCCTGGGAGCCCAAAAACCACACTGGAGCTTGTGGCTCGTGGTCGCGGCGATCCTCGCCGTCTGGCTGTGGGTCACGGTGCCGATGGCTACCGGGGACAGCACCTTCTTCTACCGCGATGTGACGCAGAACCATCTGCCGGCCAAGAGCTTCGGGGCCACGATGCTGCGCCACGATGCTGCGCCAAGGCAAGATTCCGACCTTCAACCCTCACTGGGGGCTGGGACAGCCGTTTCGAGGCAACCCCGCCTCCTTGGCCTTTTATCCTAGCAATCTCCTCTATTTGGTGCTGCCGACGATCACGGCATTCAATCTTCATTTCTGTCTCCACTGGCTCTTGGCGGGGTTGACCATGGCGCTGCTCGCCCGGCGGCTAGGGCTCGCTCCACCGGGTGCGCTGATGGCGGGATTGGTCTACTTTGGATCGGGCTGGATGTTGACCAATCTCACCTTCTACAACCTGATCACCGTCGCCGCTTGGTGGCCCGCGGTGATGGCCTTTGCGCTCGCTGGCGGCAAACGGGGCACGGCGCTGGCCGGCCTTTGTTGCGGCATGGCGCTACTGGGTGGCGGCCCGATCCTCGCGGCCCTCGGCTTGGTCCCGCTCCTCTTGGTGGCGATCGGCCGCCACGGCTGGCGGCGAGGCACTTTGACGGTCGTGGCGATCGGTGCCCTCGGGATGGCGCTGGCCATGCCGCAGGTCATCGCCACCGCTCGAGTGCTGGCCTTCAGCGTCCGCGCCAGCAGCCTTCCTGAGGTCAATCAGGCCGCTGGGTTCGTCTTTCAACCCTTGCGGTTGGTGGAGGCGATCTTGCCCTTTTCACTCGGCTGGCATGGCTACCCGCGGCCCTACGGAGTGTGGAACTGGGAGTGGATCGAGCGCGCTCCCTATTACCTCTCGATCCATTCCGGCCTGGTCGGACTGTGGCTGGCGGTGGTGGCGGCGCGGCGGCGCTGGACTCGCTCCTCATCGCGGCCAGCGTCTGGCCGGTGGCGAATCTGTTGACTTGGGCCGGTGGAGGGCTGTTTCGCTATCCCGAGAAATTTCTCTTTTGGTTTGCCCTGGCGCTTCCGTTGGGCGCTGGCTGGGGACTGGAACGAGTTCTGGAATCTCGTGCGGCCAAAACCGGAGCCTCCCGGTGGTTGGGCGCGGCACGGTGGATTACCGCGGCAAGATGGATCGGCGGTGCACTAGCGGCCTTGGGACTTCTCCTCTTTGCCCTGCGCTCTTGGGCGGTGGCTCAGGTCACCGCCCAGAAGCCCAACGACCCGATGCCTAGCTCCATCCTCGACGTACAGATGGGCCAATGGGGCGGGGCGTTGCTCCTCGGCGGGGGGCTCTTGGTGGTGGCGGCCGTCGCCTGTCGAACGCGATCGCGGTGGGCACCGGCCGTGGTGCTCACCTGCCAAGGGATCTGCCTGCTCCAGCTGCACCCGCTCCTGCTGGTCGATTCCGCCACGATCTTCAAAGTGCCCGCCGATTGGGCTCCCGGTGCGCGGGCCGGCGACCAGGTGGTGGGTGGGGTCTCGGAGCCGCTGTGGACCGACCTTTTCACCTACCTGCCCACCACCGATCCGCGACAGCCGGAACGCTACCAGCCGGCCCTGAGCCTAGCGCCATCGCTGGGGATCACCCGCGGCCTTGGCTACCCCTTGGCGCACAACGCGGAAGGGCTCGGCTCGGTGCTGCGCTGGGAGCTGCAACGGTCGCTGGCCAACACCACTTGGCAACAGCGGACCCGATGGTTGCGCCTCCTCGGTGTCGAGCTTCTCGCCCTCGGCGAGGAGGCCGACCCGAGCGCTGGCTTACGGCAACTCTCCGCGCACCACGCGGGCAGCAAGAGCTTCTTCCTTTATGCCGTCGAGCGGCCAGCACCCGCGGTGCGCTGGCCGCGGCGGTTGCGCGCTGCCGACGATCTTGCCACCGCCGTGGCCCTGGTCGCCAACTCTCCCGATCCACTGACGACGTTGATCCTACCGAGCGCCCTCAGCCAGCAGCCGCACGACCCGGACGGAACGGTCAGCGCACTGGAGAGCACGCCCGACCGCTTCCTCTTCGCGGTCGAAAGCCAGGGTGGGGTGGTGGCCCTGCGGCGAGCCTTCCATCCCCTGTTACGCGCCCGCATCGAAGGCGGTGAGGGTTTGTCGCTCTTCCCCGCCGATGTCTTCCTAACCGGGGTTCGCGTTCCGCCCGGCAACCACCGGGTGGCGGTGGAGGCCGCGGGGAGCGGACCCGAGATCGCTGGTGGGATCTTCGCCTTGGTGGTGGCACTCGGCTGCCTGTGGCTGGCTCGGCCCGGAGCTCCCGCCTAATGGCACCCAAACGTCAACGCGGGATGGTTTTCGTCGCCGCCTTAGCCATCCTCCTCTGGGTCGCCCTGACCGTACCGCTGGCCAGTGGCCACCGCACTTTGCTCTTGCGCGACGTCTTCAGCACCCATTTGCCGTTGAAAGCCTTCGGCGCCGAGCAGCTTCGTCAAGGGCGAATACCGGCGCTGAATCCCGAGTGGGGGCTGGGCCAGCTCTACCGGGGCAACCCCAACACGGTCTCCTTTTACCCCGGCAACTTGCTCTACTTGCTCTTGCCGTTCTGGAGTGCCTTCAACCTCCACTACGCCTTCCACTGGCTCCTCGCCGCTCTCACCATGTACATCCTGGCGCGCACCTTGCGACAATCGAAATCGGCCGCTTTGATGGCCGCCTTCACCTACGCCGGGGGCGGTTGGGTTCTGACCTCGCTGAGCTTCTACAACATCCTCACGGTGTCGGCTTGGTGGCCGCTGGTGATGGTCGGCGCCGTCCTCGGCGGGCGGCGGGGAGTGGCCATCGGCGGGGTGGCCTGCGGCATGGCCTTGTTGGGCGGCGAGCCGGTCACCGCGGCGCTGGGGTTGGTACCCCTCGCCTGGATCGCCATGTTGCGTTTCGGTCCGCGGCGGGGCTTTGCCTTGACCGGAGCGATTGGCGGCGTCGGCCTGCTGATCGCTCTGCCCCAGGCGGTGGCGACGCTCAAGGCGCTCCAGTTCACCGTCCGCGGCGCCGGCCTGCTCGGCACCACCGGGGCCTTCCACTTTCATCCCGTGCGCCTCCTCGAACTGCTGGTGCCCTTCCCCTTCGGTCAACCGGGTGACTTTGGCGCGCTCGGCTTCTGGGCACCGGCGGCGGTGCCGCGCCTGCCCTACGTGTTGACCCTCTACTGCGGTGCCATCGGCATCGCTTTGGCCTTGGCGGCGATGCGCAAGCGGCGCTCGGCGGCGCTGCTGGCGGTGGCGGGGTTGGTCGGCGGTTGGCTCGGTGGCTTGGGTGGGGACCTGGCGGCGCAGCTCTCGGGTGGCCTCGCCCGGTCACCGGAGAAGCTCCTCTTCTGGTTCGCCCTGGTGGCACCCCTGCTCGCCGGCTGGGGGCTAGACCGGGTGCTCGGGCGACCGCGCCGCTGGTCGCTCTCCTCCTTTGTCGCCGGTGGCCTGGCGGCGGTGGCGGTGGTCGCGGCCCTCTTCCTCGGCTTGGGCGCCAAGTTCACCACCCTGCTCGAACGCTTCATACCGCAAGGTCGAATGGAAGGAACGGCCCAAGCTCAGGTCACCTTGTGGGTGCTCTCCTTGGCGCTGCTAGCCTTGCTCCTAGCACTCGCCGGCTGGGCCGCCAAGCGGCGCTCGGCAACCGGTTTGCTCCTGCTGCAGATGACCGGCTTGCTCCAGCTCTACCCCTTGTGGCAAACCGACAAGGTCGCCGCCTTCAGTTCGCCCTATCCGTGGACCGAACGGGTCGGAGTGGGTGCCCTGGTTCTCCCCGGTTCGGTCACTTCCCCCTTCGGAGCCGCCTCGCCGCGCTACCGCATGGAAGACACCACCTTCGCCGCGCGCACGCGGATCGCCGCCACCGACCTCGATCCGGCACCGGGCGTTCTGCACGGTCTCTCGTTTCCCTTGGCCCCCGATCTCGACGGCATGCACACCCCGCCCTTTGGCAAGCTCATCTACTGGCTGCCGCAACTCAACTGGTCGCAGCGACTCGCCTGGCTGCGCATTCTCGGCATCGAGGCGTTGACCTTGACCGAAGACCCCGGCCTCTCCGGTTTGACCGCGGTCGATCAAGTCGATCGCTTCGGAGTCGCGACTTACCTCTTGACCGTCCAGAATCCAGCCCCCGAGGTCTGGTGGCCACGGCGCCTTCACTCGGTGGCCAACGGGCCGGCCGCCTTCCTGGCGGTCGCGGCGCTGCCCGGCGCGATCGAGACCGCGGTGGTGATCAGCCCCTTGGGTACGGTTGGCGCCAGCCACGACCCCACCGGCCGGGCCGAGCTGATTTCCGCAACGCCCGACCGGCTGGAGATCGAAACCGAGGGCCGCGGCGGGGTCGTGGTGGTGCGCCGCGCCTACCGGCCGGAGTTGATCGCGCGCTGCGACGGCGAACGGCTGGAGACCTTCGCGGTCAATTTCGCATTGCTCGGCGTGCAGGTGCCGCCCGGGCGGCAACGGGTGGTGATCCACGCTCCCGCCACCGCCGAGCGGGTCTCCGGGGGCATCGCTTTGACGGTGCTGGCCTTGGCTTTGACCTTCGGCCTGCGGAGGCGCCGATGAAACAGTCTCTCAGCTCACGGCTGACCTCCGCCCGGCCCTTCCTCTACTTGGGCTTGCCTACCCTGCTCCTCATCGGTTGGATCGTCTTCCCTTTGGTGCGCGGTAGCGACACGTTCTACCTGCGCGATCTGTTCAGCACCCACCTGCCACTGAAAGCGGCCCAGGCGCAGGCCATGCGCCACGGCGGCTTGCCGCTGCTCAACCCCTACAGCGGCGGCGGCCAACCGTTGGCGGGTAACCCGAACGCGGTGGCCTTCTACCCGGACAACCTGCTCTACCTTCTCGGTGAGGGAGCGGGCGCCACCTTGTGGGCGCTCAACGCCCATCTCTGGCTGCACTGGTTGTTGGCCGCACCGGCGATGTTCTGGCTCGGCCGGCGGCTGGGCCTTTCGCGCCAAGCCGCGTGGGCGAGCGGAGTGAGTTGGGCCACGGGGGGCTACTTTCTTTCGCAGCTCAATTTCTACAACTTGATTGCCGGGGTCTGCTTGACGCCGGCTTTCCTGGCCGCCTGGCTGGCACTGCGACAAACTGGCAAGAGGCGTTACCTCGCTGCCGTGGCGGTGCTCTGGGCACTGCTTTTGACCAGCGGCGACCCCTTGCTGGCAGCCATGGCTCTGGCGATGGCGTTCTCAATTTCGCTCTTCGGCCTTGGCACACCGGCCGACATAACACCGCCCAAGGCCGTCTCTCCACCCGCAACACGGCTGGCCAACAGCTTGCGCCACAAGGGCTCACTTCTGGCCGCGCTGACCGTGGGCACACTCTTGGCCGCTCCGCAGTGGGTTGAGTTCTTGCGCATCTTGCCGGGCTCGTTCCGTGCCGTGTATGGCTACTCACAAGCCAGTTCCCTGGTCGCCAGCCTCGATCCGAGGCAGCTCTTCGACCTGTTGATTCCGCTCCCTTTCGGCCTCCCCGACCAGCTGGGGCCACACAGTTTCTGGGGCCATCGAGCCTACAGCGGGGTGCTGCCCTTCTACTGGTCGCTCTACCCAGGATTGGCGGTTCTGGCCCTATTCATGGCCGGAGTTCTTCGCCGTTCCAACTCCAAGAGCTACCGGCAAAGTGGAGTTAGGGCGCGCAGATGGCTCTTTGGGCTGTTGGTAAGTGGAGTTTTTGTCTCTCTTGGTGCCTTTAATCCAGGCGTTTCGTGGATTTTCTCTCTTCCCGCCTTGCGCTACCCAATCAAGTTCTGGCTCCCGGCCGCCTTGGCGATGGTGCTCTTGGCGGGGGTCGGTTTTGAGGCGGCGATCGTCCAGCGTGAAGCCGCGGCACGGCGACGTTTTGTCTGGACCCTGGTCGTGATCTCGGCGCTGTTGGCTCTGATCACGACCCTGACTCTCTTCAGCTCGGTGAGGGTCGAGGGCTGGTTGGTCGAGTGGATGGGCCGAGGCGCGGCGGCGGCGGCCGCTGAACGGGCCCGCTGGGCTCGCCTCTCGCTCGCTTCGTTGGCCGTCGTCGTGGCCCTCGCGTTGACCTTCCGCTGGACGCGCTCTCCCGGTAGCGCAAGGTGGCCCCTTGGGGCGGCGGCGTTGCTCACCGTTCACGCCGTCACCCAGCTTTTCTTCCTGCGTGCCCTGATGGCGACCGATGCCACTCTTCCCTATACGCTGCACCCCCCACTGCTGGCGCAAACCACTGCCGAGATGCGCCTGGCCCACGGCGCTTCGGGTCGCCTATTCGGACCCTCTAGCCTGTACCGAGGTCGCTTTCCAGCTCGTGGCAACCACTGGTTGACACGCCGCGCTTTCCACGAGCTCTACCCGCTCGGTGGCCCCTTGTGGGAGCGTTCCTTCGCGCTCAATCTCTCCCCCGAGGGGCTGAGTTCGTTTCATTCGACCATCGCCCGTCAAGCGGTGGCCACCTCGAAAGACCCCGCTCGGCTGCGGCTGCTCGCCGCCTGGGGAGTCGACCGCTTACTGCTCGATCGTCGGTTGGCTCCCGGCACCGAGCATCTCGCCACGGAGCTGGCCTCCCACCCGAGCTTTGGCCACACCTTGACCCTCTACGGCCTGCCCGGTGCCGCGCCAGCGGCTCGCCTGGCCACCCGCGCTTTCGAAGTCGCGGGCCCAGAAGGAGCCCTGCGCCTGTTGACCGATCCGAATTTCGACCCGCGCCACGATGTGGTCGTCGAACGGCAGACCGCGGGACGTTCCGATCAACTTGGCGATCCGCCACCTTCGGAGCCGACCGCCCAGACCGGCCGCACCCTGCGCGTGGTGGAGGAGGGCCCCGAGCGCTTTGCCGCCGATGTTGCCGTGCCCTCGGCCACCGTCCTTGCCTTGCGCCGCTCGTTTCTCGATCTTTATCGAGTTTCGATCGACGACGAGCCGGCTGAACCCCTGCTGATCAACATGCACCAACTCGGCGTCGAGGTACCCGCCGGTAACCACCGGGTGCGATTCTGGGTGGACCGTCGGCCATTCCATGGCTCCTTGCTCCTTTCTCTGTTGGGCCTCTTAGGACTCATCGCCACCGGGTGGCCAAGGCGGCGTCCGCGCGACCGCTCCCGCGGGGTGAGCTCATGGTGAGTAGATTCCGACACCGCTCGTCGCCTCCCGCCGTGCGCCAAGCCATGCGACTGCTGAAGTGGATCGTGGTCGCCGCCCTACTGGGATATGCGATGCGGCCCTTGCTCGGGCCCCATCAGATATCTGGCCACAGTACCTACTCCGACTTGGTGCGGGCCGAGGCCCTGCACGCCGCGGTCAGTCACGGCGACTGGACCCCGCGCTGGTTACCCGATTTCTATTTTGGCCACGGCAGCCCAACCTTTCATTTCTACGCCCCGGGCGGCTACTACCTGGTTGAGCTTTCGCGGCTACTGGGGGCCTCACCGTTGTGGGCGCTCAAGATCGCTTTCCTGCTCTCGTGGCTTCTTGGCGCCGCGGCCACCTACCGCCTGGCCATCGACTTGGGTGGCCGCGCGGGCGCCACCCTGGCCACCCTCGCCTACGGTCTCGCTCCCTATCTGTTGATCGACGTCTACATGCGCAACGGGATCGCTGAGGTCGCCGCCTTCGGCCTCTTCCCCTGGGTGCTGTGGGCTACCTGGCGAACGGCGAAAGGGCCGAGACTCTCAAGCTGGCTGCTGGCGGTCGCGGGAACCGCTGCATTGGCCCTGACCCACAACATCACCTCGCTTCTGGCAACCCCCATCCTCCTCGGCCTTGCCTTGACCGCGGGCGAGCGGCTACGGGGAAAGGGCCGAGCCCTGACCGCGATCGGTGTGGGTCTCGCCATCGCCGCCTTCTTTTGGTTACCGGCCTTGCTCGACCAAGGTCAGGTCTCGGCAGGGCAAAGTTTGACCGGTGGTTACTTCGACTATCAACGCCATTTCCTCGATCCTGTCGGGATGGTCACCCCGGCCGGCGGCGGTCCGCTGGTGATCGGCCCGCGCGAGACGGTGTCGATCAAGTTCGGTGCCCTGCTGGTGCTCGGTCTGCTGGCGGCACTCGTAGCGCTCTGCCTGCCGCGCCTGCGCCACCGGCTGAAGGTCTCGGGAGTGGTCGCCTACTTCGTGGGCGCGACCCTCGTCTGCCTGTGGATGGCAACGCCGCTTTCGGCCTTCCTGTGGGGCCACCTGCCCCTGCTGCGCTTCGTTCAGTTTCCCTGGCGATTCCTCCTGCCGGCGACCTGCTTGGCGGCACCGTTGGTCGGTTTGCTGCCCCGGTTGGCTCCCCGCCGGGCGCGACGACTCGTCCGCTACGCGCTGATCAGCCTCGCGGTGACGGTGGCGGCGCCCTACATCTTCAGGGTCTACCTGCTCTTTGAGCCCGACCCGAACGGTCCTCGCCAGCACCAGGGAGAGCCCGTCCGCATGCCGGCGGCGCAAATGGCCGGCAGAGAGCCCGCGGCGGACGGCTTGGTCGCGCCTCATCGTCTGCTCACCATCGAGACTCTCCGCGGCCGTGGCGTCACCGGCACGGTCAGCAACGACTTCTTGCCGAGCGCGGTCGAGCGCTTGCCGAGAGGGTTGCCACAGCCCGCCGAAGTGGTGCGCGGCGATGGCCGCCTCCTCGCTGGCGGCTGGGGCTATCCCTCCGTTTGGGCGGAGGTCGAGGCTCGTGGCGAGACGCGGGTGGCGCTCGGCCAGTTCTGGTTTCCGGGCTGGCGGGTCTGGCTCGACGGCAAGGAGACGCCGGTGGTCGCCGAGCCTGGCCGTGGCCGACTGTTAGTCACCGTGCCGGCGGGTCGCCATCGCCTCGAAGCGCGGTTTGGCGCCAACGGCTCGGTTCGCTGGGGCTACGCGGTGAGCCTGCTCGGGGTGCTAGCCCTGGGTTGTGGGGTGGTGGGGTGGCGGCGAATCGGCGGGCGCACAAACCCGACAGACACCCTGGCGGCAGAGTAAGATACCGGCGCCCATGGCCAAGATCAACAAAGTCCTTATCGTCAACCGTGGCGAGATCGCGGTGCGTATTTTGCGTGCCCTCGCCGACCTCGGCAAGCGGTCAGCGGTGATCTACTCAGACCCCGACCGGGCCAGCCTGCCGGTGATGCTGGCCGACGAGGCCTACCGTATCGGCCCGGCGCCGTCGCGTGAGAGTTACCTGCGCGGCGATGCGATCATCGAGCTGGCCGGCCGCATCGGCGCCGACGCCATCCATCCCGGCTACGGTTTTCTCTCAGAGAACGCCACCTTCGCTCGCCACTGTCGGGAGGCGGGAATTCTCTTCATCGGCCCCTCCCCCGAGGCGATGGCGGTGATGGGCTCGAAGGTGGAGAGTCGGCGGATGATGATGGATGCCGGCGTGGCGGTGGTGCCCGGCGGCCGCGACCCGTTGCCGGACCTCGAAGCGGCCCGCGCCTTCGCGGCCCAACTCGGCTATCCGGTGATGATCAAGGCGGCCTCTGGCGGTGGCGGCAAGGGGATGCGGCGAGTGGCCGCCCAGGCCGACCTCGCCGCCGCCTATCGCGCCGCCCGCTCCGAGGCGATGGCCAGCTTCGGCGATGACGATGTCTATTTGGAGAAGTTCATCGACCGTCCGCGCCACGTGGAAATCCAAGTTCTTGGCGACCAGCACGGCCGGGTGGTGTCGCTGGGCGAGCGCGAGTGTTCGCTGCAACGCCGGCAGCAGAAAGTGGTCGAGGAGGCACCGTCGCCCGCCGTCTCGCCAGAGCTGCGCCGCCAGATGGGCGAAGCGGCGGTCAAGGCGGCCAAGGCGGTCGGCTACAGCAATGCCGGCACCGTCGAGTTCCTGCTCGACGCCGACGGGGAGTCGTTCTACTTTTTGGAAATGAACACCCGTCTGCAGGTTGAACACCCGGTCACCGAGATGGTCACCGGCCTCGACCTGGTCGAGTGGCAGCTACGCATCTCCGAGGGTGAGCCTTTGCCGGACGAGATGGAGCGTATCGAGCCTCGCGGTCACGCCATCGAGGTTCGTCTCTACGCCGAGGACCCCTACCGGGGCTTTGCTCCCTCTCCCGGCCGGATCGAGGTGTTGCGGCTGCCGCAAGGCCCCGGAATTCGCAACGACTGCGGTGTGCACGAGGGATGCGAGGTCACTATTCACTACGATCCGATGCTCGCCAAATTGATCGCATGGGGGGCGGACCGTGACCAGGCCATGCGCCGCCTGCGGCGCGCCCTCGGCGAGTTGCGGGTGGAGGGAATCCAGACCACGGCACCGCTATTTCTCCGCCTGCTCGATGACCCCGATTTCATCGCTGGCAGGCTCGACATCGCCATGCTCGACCGCAAGATGGCCAGCGGCGAACTCGCCTTGCCCGCGCCCCCCAACCCGGACTTGGCACCGATCGCCGCCGCCCTCGCTCACTTCCAACGCACCGCTCGCACCACCGCGCCCAACCCCGGCCGCGGGCGACGCACGGGCTGGCGCCATGCGGCGCGACGGGAGTCCTTGCACGGAGGCGGCCGATGGATCTGATCGTTCGCCAAGGCGACCAGCCTCTGCCGGTCCAGGTCGAACGCGACGGCCCAGACTGGCGGGTCACTGTCGACGGGCGCGAATACCGCGTCGCGTCGGTCGCCGTCGGAGCCAACTGTCACAGCCTACTGATCGACGGCGAACAGCACGAACTCTGTGTGCGCCGGCTCAGCGGCGAGCGCTACAGTATTTCCACCACGACGCACAGCGAAGAGGTGGCGGTTCTCGACCCTCTGACCTTCCTCGCGCAGGAGAGCCGAGGGGGCGAGGGCGAGAGCGGCAGCAATCGAGTCGCCGCCTTGATGGCTGGCCGGGTGGTCGCGGTGCTCCGTCAGGAGGGCGAGGCGGTCGACAAGGGACAAGGCGTCTTGGTGCTCGAAGCGATGAAGATGGAAAACGAGATCGCCGCGGAGCGGGCCGGAACGGTCAAGCAGCTGTTCGTCGAGCCCGGCCAAGCGGTCGATCGCGGCGACCCACTGTTTGAGATCGAGTAGGAGGCCGCGCGTCTTGCGGGTCGTGGCCGCCCTTCTCTGGTTCTGGCTTTTCGCCGCGCTCCCCCGGCTCGCCGCCTTCGTGGGCACCGGCTCCGGCGGTGGCTTCGACTTGCCCGGCATGGTCGTCGCCGTGGGGCTCGGCTTCTTGCGCGATGGTCTGCCGGTGGGCTTGGCGCTGGCGGTGGTTTGGCTGTGCCGTTGGGCGGTGTCCAAGGTGGCGCCGCGCTCACCCAAGAGGTGGGCCAAGACCGGCGATCTCGTCGGCACGACGGTGGCCATCCTCCTCGCCTTGACCCTCGCTGCCCTCGTCGCTGACAGCCGCTTCTTTCGCTACTTCGGCTTCCACTCGAACCTCGATCACCTGCGTCTGCTCGGTGATTGGCAAGCGGTCTCGCCGTCGATCTCTCACTACCTCGCGCACCCGGCGATCTGGCTGGCGTTGTTGTTGATTCCGGCGCTCTACTTGGTTCTGGTGCACCGGCTGCCGCTACCGCCTCTTTGCCGACGCCTGGAGCCACCGCGCGGCGCGATCCTGATCGTGTTGGCGCTTCTCGGCGGGGGCCTCGCGGGGCGGATGCCGGTGGCCAATCCCGCCACCCGCAATCTAGCTGAGAACTGGTTCCTCGCCGCGGCCGGAGCTGCCCAGACCCCGGCATCGCTGGCCGCCAGCGCCGAGGACAATGCCGATCTGGCGACGCTACTCGCCACCCGACCGCTGCCCCACCCCACGATCGCCGAGAGCGAATGGCTCTACCCGGATCCCGAGCGCCCGCTGATCAAGGCGACCGAGCACCAACTCTGCCGGTTGGGCAAGGCAACCCCTGAGCGCTGCGCCCAAGACGAAGACGGCGACGGCTACCCGCTAGCCACCGATTGCAATGACCGCGAGCCCTCGATCCACCCACACGCCGCCGAGCTACCGGCCAACGGCATCGATGAGGACTGCTCCGGCCTGGACGCCGAGCCACCGAGCTTCCTCTTCATCCACTGGGAAGGGGCGCGGGCGGTCAACATCGGCAGCCTTGGCCATGGCCACCCTTCGAGCCCCCGTTTCGACGCGCTGGCCGAGAACGGCGTCCTTTTCCGCAAGGGCTACGCCAACGGCACCGTGACGCGCTCCTCGTTGATTTCGGTCTACGCATCACTGCTCCCCCGTCTGTCGACCCGCTGGATTTTCGCCCACCATCCCGAGCTGGAGCTGCTCGGTTTTCCCGACCTCCTGCGCCAAGCCGGGTACCACACGATCTACCTGCACGGGGGCCACATCGGCTTAGGCAACAAGCTACCGCGGCTGAGTCGCTGGTTTGAGAGCCGCTTCGATCGCTCGACCCCTTCGATCGCCACCCTTCCGGTCTCGGGCTGGGGCCTGTCCGATGCCGATCTCTTCGACCTCGCCTGGCAGGTGCTCGAGGCGCGGCCTGACGAGAGGCCCTTCTTCATGACCCTGGCGACGCTCTCGCTCCACCATCCCTTCGAACTCCCCGCCGGGGCCACCGCCCAGCGCGATCCGGCCGAGGCGAAGCATCAGATCTCCAACCTGATCCACTACAGCGACGCCGCCCTGGGTGCCTTTGTCGAAAAAGTCCTGGCCGACCCCCGCTTTCGCAATGTCGCCATCGTCATCTGGGCCGACCACGGCATCAACTGGTACGCCCCACACCCACAGCACGAGCAGAACGTGCTCTGGGAAGATCTCGTGTGGGTTCCCATCGCCCTGCTCGGTGAGCGCTGGGGGCTAGCGGCCGGCGCGGTGGACGAGGTACGCCAGCTGGCCGACTTGGGGCCCACCGTCCTCGACTTGGCCGGCATCGAGGCGCCGAACCCTTTCGTCGGCCACTCCCTACTGCGCCGTTTCACCCCTGAGCGCTCGAGCGCCGCCTTCTTCGCCACCGCCAACGGCGGCGCCTCGGTCGGCTTGCGCCAAGGTGATGACAAGTACTTTGTGCTCCTCGAAGGGGGGTTGGAGCGCTACTTCAACCTTGCCACCGATCCCACCGAGAGCCACAATCTCGCCGCCGACCCCGCCCACCGCGCACGGCTGGACGACTACCGCCAAAGGCTCGAAGCGGTCTACGGCGCCAACGAGCGATTGATCTTGGAGAACCGGGTGTGGAGCGACGAGTACCGGCTGCCTCCACCTCCTTAACCCCGCTTCTTCACCCTCTGTTCTGGTTCGCCTCGCGGGCCGCGGCGAGCACCCGCTCGACCCGATGATCGGAGGCCTCGGCAGTCGAGATCCCCTGATCCTCCGCTTCGCGGAAGATCTCCGCCAAGGTTTGGCTGATGGCATCGATCCGTTGGCCGATTTTCTCCTCGTCGCGTTGACCCTGGCCCAGCATGCCAAAGGTGATGGCACCGGCGCCGTTGGCGATGTAGTCCGGCGCATAGAGGATGCCGCGTTCGGCCAACCGGTCGGCATCTTCGCCTTCGGCGAGTTGGTTGTTGGCCGACCCGGCGACGATGGCGCAAGCCAGCCGCGGGATGGTGGTCGCGTTGAGGGTGCCGCCCACCGCGCACGGAGAATAGACCGTGCAAGGTTGCGCCACCACGGCGCTCGACGAGCCTTCGAAGGCCCTGGCTTTGACCCCATGGCGTTCGCTCAACCGAGCCGCCACGCGGGCCGCGCGGGTGGCGTTGAGGTCGGCCAAGATCAATTCGGCACCCTCGGCCGCCAACAACTGAGCCAAGGGTTCGCCGACCCCGCCCACCCCTTCGATCACCACCGTTTTCCCGGCGCTCGAAGGATCGCCGAACCGGTGCAGTAAACAACCGTGGATCGCCGCCAGCACTCCGCGCGCGGTGTAGGGGCCCGAATCCACGTAGGCGCCCGTCTGCGGGTCGATTCCATGGATGTAGCGGGTCGCTTTGGAAAGATGCAGCATGTCTTGCATGGTGGTGCCCAAGTCGGGACCGGTGCCGAAGGATCCAGAGAGCGCCTCGACCAGCCGTCCGTAGCGCAGGAGAAGCGCCAGCCGCTCCTCCTCGGTTAGATCGCGACCAAGGGCAAGGACGGCTTTGCCTCCCCCGCAACCGAGATCGATCGCCGCCCACTTGCGGGTCATCCCCGCCGCCAGCCGCATGGCGTCGGCGAGACCTTCCTCTGGTGAGGGGTAGCGCTGCATCCGCGTCCCGCCCGCCATCGAGCCCAAGGTGTTGTCGTGCAAGGCGATGAACATCCATGCATCGGCGGCGGCGTCGTATCGGCTGACGACGCCCAGGCCGTCCCAGCGCTCCATAACGCCACGCAATCCTTCGTCGTGATGAGACCATTCGGACATCGAGACTCTCCGTGATTGGTAGGGGATCCGTCGTAAGGGCCGCCGGCTCAGTCGCTAGCTTCTTCGTTCGGTGTTTCCTCGGCTTCGACCAGGGCCAAGAGCTCGCTAGCGGTCTGGTGATCGGCGCTTCGCACCATCACTCGCACTCCCGACCATTCGCTCGCTCGCAATGGATTGAAGCGGATTCGATCCCCTTCCATCAGCAAGGCATCGACACCGTGGGCCCGCAGGTAGTCGCAGGCCACGCGGGCTTGCGCGACGGTGGAGAAGCGGTCGACGATGGTGAGTTCTTGCTCTTGCATAGTGGTGCCCAGGGGAGCCTTGATCATACCTTGGGACGACCGGTCTCAGCAGGTCCGACTGGTAGTCCGGTGTTCGCTCCGGTGTTAGTTCAACGAGCGGTAGGCGAGGCCAGAGAGCAGAGTGTCCTCGCCGTGGGTGGTCACCCCGTCGCGCGGTGTCCAAACCAGTTGTCTTTCGACTCCCGCGCCTTCCGGTAAGGCGGTGTCGAAGGAGATCAGCGACCTCTTGACTCGCCCTTGGCGGCCAAGATGGGCTCCGGGTAGGACCACCGAACGTTCGACCACGGCTCCCGCCTCGACGATCGCTCCCGCTTCGATAACGCTGTGACGCAGGATCGCCGTGGGATCCACTCGCGCTTGCGGCGACACCCAACTGCCCCGCTTAACCCGATCCACCAATGCTCGGCGATAGCGACCCGGCGTGCCCAAGTCGTGCCACCGGCGGCTGGTGGTCAGGGTGGCCAACGGTTCGCCGGCGCTGAGCAAGGGTTCGTAGAGCTCGCGCACGAGGTCACTGGGCCGCGCTTCGATCCCGCTCAATAGCTCGCTAGCTAGCACATGGGCACCCGCGAAGACGGCCCGTCGGCTCGCCGGCTCGACCTCTGGACCCGCCGGACGAAAGGAGACCAGGCGGCCGCGGCGGCCGACACCGACGCCGCCGCCAAACGCAGCGGGATCGGCGCGACGGGCCAAGAGAAAAGTGGCCAGGGCTTGGCGGCTTCGATGGCGCCGCAGGAGGCGGGAAAGGGGCCACTGGCAGGTACTGTCACCGTTGACGATCAGCACTTCGTCCGCCTCCGCGAAGAAGGCGGCCAAGGGTGCCAAGGCTCCCAGGGTTCCCAGCAGTTCCTCTTCCCACGAGTAGACGATGGGCAGGGTGCCCTCCGCGGTTGAAAAACGGTCACCGAGCCGCTCCTGGATCGCGCTACCCAGGTGGTGAAGGTTGAGCGCCACCGCCTCGCAACCCACCGCCACCAACTCGGTGAGGGTGCGTTCCACCACCGGGATCCCGAGGACCGGCAGCAACGGCTTGGGAAGGAGTTCGGTGAGCGGCCGCAACCGGGTACCGAGCCCGGCCGCCAGAACCAGCGCCCTCAGCCGCGGCTGGTCAGCCGGACGAACGCTGCCCATCGCGCGAGGATGCCGACAGCCGCAACGAATCTTCGGGAAAGACCATGTCTCGTGGTGCCTCCGGATGCTGCTCGCGGTAGGCCTCGTAGAGACGCAAGTAGGTGCGCCGTTCCGAGCTGTCGAGATCCAGCCCGCAGCGCCGTGCCACGGTCTCCGCGCCACTGCCTTCGAACTCGGCATACTCGCCGATCGGAGTGTGGTCCAAAGAGATGTTGACCCCTCCGAGCTGCCATTCCTCGCGAATCTTCTGGTAGCGACGCACCACCTTGTAGCCCAGCCTCTCAAAGAGCGCCTGAATTTGCTTGCGGTCGCCCACCGAGGTCTCGTACTCCGGCCGAACCTTCATCCGCCCTTCGAAACTCCCAGGCCCTTTGTAGGTCAGCCTGGCACCGTGAGAGTCGCTACGCAGGCGCAGTACACAGTCTTTCGACTCCAAGACACCGTCTAGATCGAAGAGCCAGTTGTCCTCGAAACTCGGGGCGGACAAACGCTCCGCCTCGAGTTCGAGCAACCGTTCCCGCAACTGCTCGTGGTCGACATCGGCGAACTTGATTTCGCGTTCTAGTTGAGGCTCGTCACTCATCAGTCGGCCGCGCCCACTTCATCGAGAAAGAGGGCAACGGTGCGGATACCGTTGTAGAAGTGGCTGACGTTGAACTTCTCGTTTGGCGAATGGAGGTTGTCGTCCGCCAAGCCGAAGCCCATGAGAATCACCGGCCCACCGAGCACCTGGCTGAAGGTCGAGACGATCGGGATCGAGCCGCCCTCGCGGATGCGTACCGGAGGCTTGCCCCAGACTGTCTCCAGGGCCCGTGTCGCCGCTTCCACCAAGGGGCCAGAGATGTCGATCAAGACAGGGTCGGCACCGTGCACGCTGGAGATTTCGACCGTCACTCCGGGTGGAGCGACCGCCTGTACGTACTCTTCGAAAAGGCGGTTGATGGTCGCCGGGTTCTGATCCGGCACCAAGCGCATCGAGACTTTGGCGCCACCCCAGGAGGGGAGCACCGTCTTGGCGCCAGCACCCATGTAGCCCCCGAAGATGCCATTGACATCGCAGGTCGGCCGCGCCCAGGCGCGTTCCAGGGTGGAGTAGCCTTCCTCGCCGAAAACTTCGGGCACGCCAAGGTCGCTGCGATACTGTTCGCCGTCGAAGGGCAGCTTGGCGAACTCGGTGCGCTCCCAATCGGCGAGCGGGCGGACATCGTCATAGAAGCCCGGAATCAGAATGCGCCCGGTCTGCGCATCGCGCAGTTTGGAAATGATGTAGCTGAGCGCGTTGAGCGGATTGGCCACCGCCCCGCCGAAGGTGCCGGAGTGCAGGTCGCGGTTGGGCCCGGTGACTTTGATCTCCATGTAAGCCATTCCTTTGAGGCCGTAGAGCAGCGCCGGTTGGCCGGGGGCGTACATGGAGCTGTCGGAGACCACCACGCAGTCGGCGGCCAATTTCTGGCCGGCGTCTTGGCGCACGTAGGCTTCGATCGCCTCGCCGCCCGATTCCTCTTCACCTTCGATCAAGAACTTGACGTTGACCGGCAACGTTCCGCGCTCGGCCAGGACGGCGGCAACCGCCTTGAGGTGGGCGAACGATTGCCCTTTGTCGTCGGTGGCGCCGCGAGCGAAAAGCTTGTCGCCCACAACCGTCGGTTCGAACGGGGGGTGGTCCCAGAGTTCCAGCGGGTCGGCCGGTTGCACGTCGTAGTGGCCGTAAAACAGGACCGTCGGCTTGCCCGGCGCGCCCATCCACTCGCCGTAGACTAGAGGATAGCCCTCGCTCTCAATGAGCTCGACTTCCAGCCCTGCCTGGCGCATCTGATCAGCGACGAACTCGGCACAGCGCAAGACTTCGTCCTTGTAGGCCGGATCGGTCGAGATCGATGGGATACGGATGTAGTCCTTGAGCTGCTCTAGGTAGTCGGCTTTCTCTCGATCGATGCGATCTAGAACCTCTTGTGTCGCTGCTGACATCGGATCTCCCGTGGCATATTGCTCGTCAAGTCGGTGGTGGTGCGCTGGTGACTCGGTGGTTGCTCAGATGCGCGAACCGCTCTGGGGTAGAGAGTCTAGCAGAGCTAGGAGCGCTCATCACGACTATCGGCGGCACCTCTAGCGCTCTCTTCCTCGAGGGAGTCTGGGGTGGCCGCCGCGGCACTATTTTCAAAGCTGTTTCGTCTGGCGAGACGGCGCAGGTTGACGGCGTTGACCAGAATATGGGCGACGACCGGCGCCAAAAGGTTACCCCGCCAAGCCATCAATCCACCGAGAACCAAGCCCGCGATGAGGGCGAAGAGGGTCCACAACCGAAAGGCCTTGCCGGACCCGGTGTGGAGCAAACCGAAGATTAGGGTTGCCGGGATCAAACCCAACGTCATCTGCACGGCTCCGCGGAAGAACAACTCCTCCGCGAAGCCTGAGAGAACCGCAAGACCCAATGCGTCGGCCCGGGTGAGACCACCCAAGAGCGTCGCCAGCTTCTCTTCGAGTTCCCGCGCCGTCGGCAACCAGCGGCCGGCGAGTTGCCACAGGAGAACAAGGAGGCCACCGGCGACCAGACCCAGTGCAAGATCCAACCACCAGCCACGCGCCGCGAAGAGAAGGCGGAGCGAGAGGCCCGGTGGGCGCACACCTAGCCACAGTATCGCGGCGCCAGCAAGCAGCAGATAGAACTGCCAGGCCACTCGAAACAAGTTGGTTTCTCGCTTCGTCATCGCCCTTGCACCCTGCACCCTCGTGGGACGCTAGCTTTCTGGCCTCCCGAACTCAGTCGTCGAAGCTCTTGCCGGTCTTCGCCCAATCGGCGAGAAAGCGTTCTAGACCGAGGTCAGTCAGCGGGTGCTTGTAGAGCTGCCGCAAGGTCTTGAGCGGGATGGTGGCGACGTCCGCTCCCATCATCGCCGATTCGGCGACGTGGCCCGGGTGGCGCACGGAGGCGACGAGGATTTCGGTTTCGAAGTCGTAGTTGCCATAGATCTCAACAATCTGTTCGATCAACAGCATGCCGTCGGAGCTGATGTCATCGACCCGACCGACAAAAGGCGAGATGTAGGCCGCTCCAGCCTTGGCGGCAAGGAGGGCTTGGGTGGGCGAAAAGCAAAGGGTGACGTTGCACAAGGTGCCCTCTTGGCGCAGCGTGCGCACCGCCTTGAGCCCCACCGGACCCAACGGTACCTTGACCACGACGTTGGGCGCTAGGCCAGCGAGGCGACGGGCCTCTTCCATCATCGTGGTGTAGTCGGTGGCGAGGACCTCACCGCTGACCGGCCGATCCTCCCCCACCAGCTCGGCGATCTTCTTCACCGTCCCCAGGTAGGGTAACCCCTGTTTGGCGATCAGGCTCGGATTGGTGGTCACTCCATCGACCATGCCCCAGTCGAGGCCTTGAGCAATCTCTTCGGTGTCGGCGGTATCGAGAAAGAAGCGCATCGGCTCTACTCCTCTTCGGGTTGGGTTTCGTGGCTCTCTTCTGGATCCTCTGAAGACGCTGTACCGTCAGGCTCAGTATCATCAGGCTCAGTATCATCAGGCTCAGTGTCGTCCTCTCGGAGAGACTCCGCGTTTAAAGGCTCGGTGGCCCCGGTGGAGTTTCCCTCGTCCTCGTCACTTTCACCACCCTCGTTGTTCTCGTCTTCGTCTTGAACCTCAACTTTGGCCAGCGCCACTAGGCGGTCATTGCCACCGAGTTTCATCACCCGGACGCCCTGCGTAGCTCGACCGATCACCGACACATCGGCGACGTTGATCAGAATGATCTTGCCATCCTGGGTAATCAGCATGGCACCGTCTTCCTCGGCAACTTGGCGCACTCCGATCACCGCTCCGGTACGCTCGCTCAACTTGAGGTTGATGATGCCCAGGCCGCCGCGGCTCTGGGTCCGGTACTCTGCCACCGCCGTGCGCTTGCCGTAGCCTCGTTCGGAGACGGTGAGAATCGGATCGTCGGTGTCGAGAACCGCCATCGCCACCACGCGATCACCCTCCCGCAGCCGGATGCCGCGAACGCCTTGCGTCACCCGTCCCATCGCCCGGGCGTCCGACTCCGAGAAGCGGATCGCGTAGCCCTTGGCGGTGGCCAGCAAGACGTCGTGCCCCGGTTCCAGCCGGCGAACGGCCAGTAGACGGTCGCCCTCGACCACCTTGATGGCGATAATGCCGCGCGCCATCGGCCGAGAGAAGGCGGAGAGGCTGGTCTTCTTGATGGTGCCCTTCTCGCTGGCGAAAAGGAGGAAGTGATCGTCGGGGAAGTCGCGGACCGCGACGGTGGTCGCCACCCGTTCGTCGGGTGAAAGATCCAACAAGTTGACGATCGCCTTACCCCGTGCCGCCGGTCCGAGTTCCGGGATCTGGTGCACCTTGATCCAATGCACCCGCCCACTCTCGGTGAACACCAGGATGTAGCTGTGCGCGGTCGCCACATAGAGGTGCTCCACCACGTCCTCGTCTCGGGTCGACATCCCCATGCGCCCTTTTCCGCCTCGGTGCTGGGCACGGTAGAGCGACAAGGGCGAGCGTTTGACGTAGCCCGAACGGGTTACGGTGATCACCATCGGCTCATCGGCGATCATGTCTTCGATGGTGATGTCGTTGGTCGAGGGAATGATCTCGGTGCGACGCTCGTCGGCGTAGCTCTCCTTGAGCTGCCCCAGTTCGCGTCGGATCTCACCCGCGACCAGTTCATCGGAGCCCATTATCGCGCGCAGGGATTCGATCAAGCTCATCAGCTCGGCGAACTCCTCGACAATCTTTTCGCGCTCGAGGCCGGTGAGTTTTTGCAGACGCATATCCAAGATCGCCTGCGCTTGGACCTCCGAGAAGGAAAACCGCTCGACCAGGTTCGCTTTCGCTTCCTTCGGTGTCTGGCTCGCGCGGATGGTGGCGATCACTTCGTCGAGGTGATCGAGCGCCTTGAGTAGTCCTTCGAGGATGTGGGCTCGCTCTTCCGCCTTGCGTAGGTCGTAGCGCGTGCGCCGGATGACCACCGAGCGACGGTGGTTGAGGAAGTGAAAGAGCAGCTCCTTGAGTTGCATCACCTTCGGCCGGTTGTCGACGATGGCCAGCAAGATGATGCCAAAGCTGCTCTGCATCTGGGTCATCTTGTAGAGCTTGTTCAGGATCACTTCGGCGACCTCGCCGCGCTTGAGATCGACGACGACGCGAATCCCGTCGCGATCGGATTCGTCGCGCAGGTCGGAGATGCCCTCGATCTTCTTCTCTTTGACCAGCGCCGCGATGCGCTCCACTAGGCGTGCTTTGTTGACCTGATACGGCAGCTCGGTGACGATGATCTGCTGGCGGTCACCACCGCCCTTCATCTCTTCGATGCGCGCCCGCGCCCGCATCTGGATGGTGCCACGGCCGGTCTCGTAGGCGGAACGGATGCCGTCGAAACCATGGATGAAGCCGGCGGTCGGGAAGTCGGGACCGGGCATCACCTCCATCAGATCGAGCAGCGGTACTTCCGGGTCGGCCAAGGTCAGGAGCAGAGCATCGACCACCTCGCCCAGATTATGGGGCGGGATGTTGGTCGCCATGCCGACGGCGATCCCGGAGGTACCGTTGATCAGCAGGGCGGGCACTCGCGAGGGCAGGACGGTGGGCTCCATCAGCGAACCGTCGTAGGTCGGTACCCAATCGACCGTCTCTTTGTCGATGTCCTCGCGCAGCATCTCCTCGGCTAGCCGGGTCAGCCGTACCTCGGTGTAGCGCATCGCCGCCGGGCTGTCACCGTCGATCGATCCAAAGTTACCCTGGCCGTCGACCAAGATCTTGCGCATGGAAAACTGCTGCGCCATGCGCACCACGGTGTCGTAGATCGCCGAGTCGCCATGCGGGTGGTACTTGCCCATGACGTCGCCAACGATACGGGCCGATTTCTTGTAAGCACGACCGGCGGTGTTGCCGCTCTCGAACATTCCGTAGAGGACTCGCCGGTGTACCGGTTTGAGCCCATCGCGGACGTCGGGCAAGGCGCGGCCGATGATCACGCTCATCGCGTAATCGATATAGCTGCGCCGCATCTCCTCCTCGATGTTGACGGCAATGGGCTTCTCGGAGGAGAGAATTTGTTCGTTGTCACTCATCTCTGTTTTTCGTTCTGTCCTTGGGCTCTACCCTGATGGTCTGTTCTCGGTCGACGGGTCAACGCCGGCCGATACCTGGTTCTACTGAGTGCGCGGTGGGCCTCGGTCCTAGATATCGAGGTTGCGGACCTCTAGCGCGTGGGTCTCGATGAACTCCCGCCGGGGTTCGACTTGGTCACCCATCAAGGTAGAGAAAATGCTGTCCGCGGCGTATTCGTTTTCAACCCGCACTTGGAGCAAGCGTCGCCGCTCCGGGTCCATGGTCGTTTCCCA
>QIHU01000520.1 GCA_003231035.1 Acidobacteriota bacterium | reverse complement strand
GCGAAGAGTTCCAAGACCTCCTGCGCCCCTGCTTTCAAGAAGACGAGATCAAACTCCTCCTGGCGGGCGCGATACTCGGCCTCATGGCCGGTTTCGGCCAGCTAATCTTGGTTTTCGGCGGTTTCCAGTAGTTGGCCAGAAAAGGAGATGGGGTGAGCCAGGCGACCACGCGGGGACCCTCGGCGGATTTTGAGATCCTGCGCGAGCGGCGACCTCCGGGGCTCATCCGCCGATTCCTGGCGACCTGGCGCCACGCCTTGGGTCTCCTGGTCGGCGCCCTGGATGCAGCGGTCAAAGCCACCCCCCCTTCCCGGCGCCGCGGGCCGCGCTTTCGCACCCGGCAACTGGCCGCCGCCCTCGCTCGGCCCTTCCTCGATCGCCGCTTGCGCAAGCTGCCCTTCCCCGTTCAATTTCGACGACGGCTCGAGGCACTCGGCGCCACCTACATCAAGCTCGGCCAGATCCTCAGCCTGCGCCAGGATCTCCTCCCTCGCGAGGTCACCAGCGAGCTGCGCAACCTTCTCGACCGCCTACCGGTGGTCCCCTTCGAGCGCTTCAAGGAGCTGGTGACCGAGGGGCTGGGGCGGCCGGTCGGAGAGATGTTCCAGTGGATCGACGAGCGGCCGCTGGGCTCGGCCTCGATCGCCCAGATTCACCGCGCCACCACCCTCGACGGTGACCTGGTGGTCCTCAAGGTGGTCAAACCCGGCATCGCCGAGACCCTCAAGCGCGACGCGGCGCTGCTCAAGACGCTGGGCTGGTTCTTGCAACTGGGGCTAGCGCGCTACCAACCGCGCCGGATGATTCGCGAGCTGGTCGACTTCACCCTGCGCGAAGTCGACATGCGCCGCGAGGCGGACAACGCCGAGGAGTTCGCGCACAATTTCGCCGACCAACCGGAGATCGTCTTTCCGCGCACCTATCGCGACCTCAGCAGCCGCACGGTGCTGTGCCAGGAGTTCCTCAACGGCCCCCGGCCCGACGCCGAGGCGATCCACCACCTACCGGTCGCCGACCGCGACCGGCTTACCCAGCTCGGCGCCGGGGCGATCATCCAAATGCTCTACCGCGACGGTTTTTTCCACGCCGACCTCCACCCCGGAAACCTGGTGGTTCTGCCGGGCCCCAAGTGCGGCTTTATCGACTTGGGAATGGTCGGACGCTTCGACGCCGACCTACGACGCGACCTCTTCTTCTACTACTACTTCCTGGTCACCGGCGATGCTGAGGGCGCTTCGCGCCGCCTCCTCGCCACCGCCCGCAGCGGACCGCGTTCCGATCGGGCCGGTTTCCGCCGCGAGGTCGAAGAGCTCTCGCGGCGCTTTGAGCACGGCTCCGGTTTCGCCGATTACTCGCTGGGCCAGCTCATTTTGGAATCGATCTCCAAGGGGGCCAAGTACCGGATCTACTATCCCGTGGAGATGGTCCTGATGGTCAAGGCGCTGATCACCTTCGAGGGGGTGGGTGCCTTGCTCAAGCCCGACTTCGACGCCGCCAAAGAAACTCGGTCCCACTTGCAACGGCTCCTGCTCCAGCAACTGAGTCCGCTCAAATTGATGCGCGAGACGATCGAGGGTGGCCCGCAGATGGTCGATGCGCTGCTCAAGACGCCGGCTCTCGTCCACGAGGGGATCCGGCTGCTCGAAGAGGCCCGCGGGCGGCCGCCTAGCGATCCCGGAGGCGCGCTACGCTCCACCGTCTTTGGCGGCTTCTGCCTGGTGGCCGGCGCCGTCCTCGCCACCCAGGCGCTGTGGTGGCCGGCGGCCGGCCTCGGCCTCCTCGGGCTGGTGCTGGCGCTCAGGCGGGCCGGTTAGCCGTCGACTACTCGAAGTCGCCCAGATCGTAGTCGACCTCGCGGTCCAACTCCCCGAGCACTCTGCGATTCTCTCGCCAGCCCGGCTCGTGGCGAACGTTCAGTTCAAGGTGGAGCGGCCGCTCGAGGAATTCCATCAGGTCGAGACGGGCGGCGGTACCGATCTCTTTGATCCGGCTGCCTCCGCGGCCGATCACGATCGCCTTTTGGCCCGGCTTGTCGACCAGGATGGTGGCGTAGAGGAGCAGGCGCGAGGACTCTTCGTCCTCGACCCATTGGTCGAGCACCACGGCGGTGGTGTACGGCAACTCATCATGGGTCTGCTCCAGCACCTTCTCGCGGATTCGTTCGGCGACGAGGAACCGTTCGGGGTGGGTGGTCAACAACTCTGGATCGTGGAGCGGCTCTCCGACCGGCAGTCGATCCCAGACCATGTCGAGGACCTCTTGCGCTCCATCGCCGGTCAGAGCGCTGATCGGGACGATCGCTTCGAAGGTGGGGTTTCCATCGGCACCGCGTGAGGCTGCGTAGTTTTCGATCATCGGCAGCAGTTTGGATTTGGCGACGCGGTCAATCTTGTTGAGCAGCAGCAACCGCGGCCGCTCGGTCTTCTCGACCAAGCGCAGCAGGTGCGCATCGCCGCCACCGTAGCGCTTGGAGGCATCGACCACGACGCAGACCACATCCGATTCATTGAGCGCATCCAGTGCCTGGCGCAACATCTGCCGGTTGAGACGGTGTAACGGTTTGTGGACCCCCGGCGTGTCGTGGAAGACAATCTGGCCACGCGCGTCGTCCGAAAGGATGCCGACCATCCGATTGCGCGTGGTCTGCGGCTTGTCCGACACGATCGAGACTTTTTCTTCCAGCCAGCGGTTCATCAACGTCGACTTGCCGGCGTTGGGCCGCCCAATCAACGCCACCGTTCCGGCCTTGAGCGCCTTGGCGCCACCGGCCTCCTGACTTCCGTCCTGCTCTTCAACCATCGCTATCGTCTCCCTTGGCGGCCGCGTCCAAACGCACAATCCGCATCGTCTTGATTCGCCGATCCGACACTTCTTCTACCGTCAGACGCATTCCCTCTGCTTCGAGCACGACCCCTGCCGTCGGCACATCTCCCAGTTCCCCGAGCACCAAACCGGCCACCGTTTCAGAGGGACTTTCACCGATTTCCACACCGATCAGCGCAGCCAACTCGTCGAGGTGGAGGCCGCCGTCGACCCGCCAGCTACCGTCGGTCAACTGCCACGCCTCGCGCTCGACCTCGTCGTGTTCATCCGCGATCTCGCCGACAATTTCCTCGAGAAGATCTTCCATGGTCACCAAACCGGCGGTGCCGCCATGTTCGTCCACGACGATCGCGATGTGCTGCTGGCGATCTTGCATCTCGCGCAACATTTCATCGATTGGTTTGGTGCCCGGCACAAAGTAGGCCGGCTTGATGAGCTCGGCGACGGCGGGCTGAGGAGTGATCTGGAGGCCGCCCAGCAGGTCGCGCATCAGGAGGATGCCCGCGACGTCGTCGATCGACTCCTCGTAGACCGGCAGTCGCGAGTGGCGCGATTCCACGAACAGGCGCGCCAGTTCGTCGAGGGTCGAGGCGAGCGCCGCTCCCACGATATCGGTTCGCGGCGTCATCACGCTCCGCACCTGAGTATCTCCGAAATCGACCGCCCCGCGCACCAGCTCCACTTCGTCCGGTTCGAGGATTCCCTCGCGCTCACCGATCTCTAGAAAGGCGTCAATCTCATCGTCCGAAGCATCGTCCTCCTGGTCCCCGTTGTCTTCCTCGGCCGACGAGTTGGCCATCAACGGAGCGAGCAAAAAGATCCCGGGCAGCAGGAGGAGGCGAGCCGCACCGAAGAGGGGGGTCAGCCGCGACAGCGCCACCTCGGCGTCGCGACGAACCAGGCCGCGCGCCGCCCACTCCAAAACCACGGCGAGCACTCCCACGACCAAGATGGCCCAACCCGCGGCGGCTCCGGGTGGCTGGCCAAACTCGTGCAGCAGCAGGATCAAAAAGGCCACCAAAGCGCCCCAAGCGACCCGGGCCAACAGACTCAACAGAAAGCGGAAGGACTCAAAAGCAAGCGGAAGTTCGTAGAGGCGCCGCAGTGCTCCGCCGGCCTCTTCGGCGAAATGGCGCAGACGAATGGAGCTACTGCGCTCGAGTAATAGCGCCATCACGGTGACGACGATAGTGACCACCGCGCACCCCACGATCACCCACGCCAGCAGGGCCGGTCCGAGCACCGGCTGCCCTATCGAACCTTCAGCCATCGGTGATCCAGCGGCGGCGCAACTTTTTCTCTAGCCGCTCCATGGTGCCGTCATCCGTCTCGTGATCGTGACCAAGGCAGTGGAGCAAGCCGTGCAAGATCAGAACCCTGAGTTCGCGTCCAACATCGTGGCCAGCCTGCGCCGCTTGTCGTCTAGCCGCCGGCACGCAGACCACCACATCCCCCAGCGAGTGGCCGTCCGGTAGCTCCTCTCCGGGGAAAGACAAGACGTCGGTGGTGGCATCCTTGGCGCGGTAGAAACGGTTGAGCTGGCGCATCTCGCGGTCACTGACAAAGCGCACCACGAAGGAACTGTAGCCACCCGCAACCGCCGTCACCACCGGTTCGAGCCACGGGCGCACCCGTCGAGCGCCGGCCTCGCGATATTGACAGGGGTTCTGTAGGGTCACTTCCAGCACCTGGCCCCGGCTCACCCTCTCCGCGGTGACGGTGGAAGTCATGACTTCGGCTTCGAGAGATCCTTGCATCGTCAGGCCCTAGCCGCGCCCGCCGCGGAAGCTTGTGGGCGCTGGCCACGCTGGCCACCGCCACCGTTGGCGTGGCCACCCTGGGCGCGCCCCCGCTTGGAGTTGAAGTCGAAACCGGGATAGTCGATGCGCTGGTGGTAGATGTTGGACAGTACGCGCAAGAAGGTCTCGGAGACTACCTTGAGATCGGAGAGCGTCAAGTCGGTGCAGTCTAACTGGCCATCCCCTTGGCAGTCTTCCAACAACCGGCGAATCAGCGAACGCAGCTTGTGGGCGGTCGGCTCCACCAGGGTCCGGCTGGCCGCTTCAACGGCGTCGGCCAGCATCAACACTCCCATCACCTTGTTCCGCGGCTTGGGCCCCGGATAGCGGAATTCCGCCTCGCTCACCTCGCCCGTCGAGGGATCGAGGCGCTCCTTGGCCCGGTTGTGGAAATACTTGATCAAACGGGTTCCGTGGTGCTGCTCGATGGCGGCCAGAATCGACGGTGGGAGATGATGACGACGGGCGAGGTCAACACCGTCCTTGATGTGGTTGATCAAGATCAAGGCGCTCATCGAGGGCTGAAGCCCATCGTGAGGATTGTGTCCTCCCCGTTGATTCTCGATGAAGTACTCGGCGCGGCGAATCTTCCCAATGTCATGGTAGAGGCCGCCGGTGTAGGCCAACTCGGCGTCGGCGCCGATCTGCTCGCAGCCCTGCTTGGCGAGGTTGGCCACCATCAAGGAATGTTGGAACGATCCCGGCGCCTCGAAGGCTAGCCTGCGCAGCAACGGCAGATTGGTGTTAGCCAGTTCGGCGAGCTTGATATCGGTGGTCAAACCGAGCAAGGTTTCCAAGATCGGCAAAGCGAAACTGGCGACGGCGCCCACCACCAAGCCGCCGCCCAGGGCGCAGAGCAGGTCGAATCCCAAACGAGCCGGAACCAGATCCTCGGCGCCGGACAGGGCGGCGAGCATCAGGACCACCACGACGTTGACCGCCCCTACCACCAGTCCGACCCGGGTCATCACCATGCGCAGCCGAACTTGAAAGCGCTCCAGGGCGAAGATCGCCGCCAGGCTACCGCTGAAGCTGTAGAGCACTAGCCACGGCACTGACGCGTCTGCGATACGCCACGCCAGTAGACTCGCGACGGCCGCCAGGAGGATGGCCGGCTGGCGCCCAAAGAGCAACATACCGAGAAGGGCTAGGGCCGCGAAGGGGACGATCAAGACGTAGCTCGAAAAGGCGTCGTAGGGAACCCGGTCGAAAGCCGAGGACATCGCTTCAGCCACCAGGCAACCGAGGCGCGCACCCAGAAGGCTGAGCAGGAGGAGAATCAAGACCTCGGCCAGGCGCCGACGCGACGAATGGTCGGCGATGCGCTCCAGGCGCACCCCCAGCCACAGCACCCAGGCTGACAAGGCGAGAAGCAAGAAAGTGCCGAGCACCGGCAGGCTACGCTGGGTCCAGGTACGTCCGGCGACCACGGAGTTGATCATGGTGGCGGCGGCGGAATCGATCGCATCGCCCTTGCGAACGATCACCTGGCCACGGCGGATCTGGCTGACCACCGCCGAAGTGGCCTCGGCGGCGGACTCCTTGCGCACCTGCGTTTCGCTCTCGTTGATGGTCAGGTTGGGGCGCATCGTGTCGAGGAGCAGCGCGACCAAGGTTCGGCGCTGACTCGCTTTGAGCCCCACGACCGAGCGCATCTCCGACCCTAGGGCGGCGCGGACTTCGTCGGGATAGGCGAAGGTGTCGTAAAGATCGAGCCGCAAGGTTTCAGCACCGCTGTCCAAGTCGCGCACGGTGATCCCGCGCATGCGGTGAGTCAGCAGCAGTTTCTTGTTGGCGACCACCCCGCGGCGCAAGACTCCCTGGGCGATATCGGGCAGTTCGTCGGCCAGCCGTGGCGAGAATCGCTGCTCCACCAGGAGCGCCACGGCCGCGGGCGCCAATTCCAAACCGGTCGCCGCCGACAAGGTCTCCGCCAACTCAGCCACGGCCTCCGCCGGAATCGGGGCGCCGCTGCGATCTTCCTGCCCATCCACGTCGACTCCCTGGGCCAGTTCAAGGGAACGCTGCCCTTCGCTGAACAGCGTCTCCAACTTCTCGATCCACTCACTGTCGCTGTGGAAGTCATAGACCGGCAAGACCCCATCTCGGGCATCCTGTTGGCGAGCCGCGGTCGCCACTTCGTCGGGCAAGAGAATCTCTTCGCTGGCGACGAAGTCCCGCTCGGCGATATCGCCGACGCTCACCTGTGGGTAAAAAAGGAGACCGCTCGGCGCCAAGGCCCAGGTCCCGCCAACCAAGAAGAGGATCACCCAGAGAGCCGGAATCTCCAGCATCCGTTGCCAACGAGCCGCCAACCGCTCGAGTGGCGAGCGCCGCCGCGAGCGCGCTCCGGCGGCCCCAGTGGTCGAACCAGAGCCCTTGCCTCGTTTCCCTTTGGCTGCATCCAGCAGCCTCTTCGGCGCGGTCACGGTGGTGCGCTCAACCGCGTCCAGGCCCGGATTGGGCAGGCCCGGACCGGGCCGCCTCAGAGCGATTGTAAGCGGTGATGATCTTCTGCACGAGGTGGTGACGCACCACGTCCCGAGCGTCGAAATAGACGAACTCGATACCGCGAATCCCTTGGAGCACCCGCTCCGCCTCGCTGAGCCCCGAGGGCCGTCCGGGAGGCAGGTCGATCTGGGTCACGTCGCCGTTGATCACCGCCTTGGAGTTGAAGCCGATCCGGGTCAGGAACATCTTCATCTGCTCGTTGGTGGTGTTCTGCGCCTCATCGAGAATCACGAAGCTGTCGTTCAGAGTGCGGCCTCGCATGAAGGCGATGGGCGCCACTTCGATCACCCCACGCTCCATCATTCGCCCCACTTTGTCGTAGCCGATGATGTCGTAGAGCGCGTCATGGAGTGGACGCAGGTAGGGGTTGACCTTCTCGACCAAGTCACCGGGCAGGAAACCGAGCTTCTCGCCAGCCTCGACGGCGGGCCGGGCGAGGACAAGGCGACGCACCTTCTTCTCAGCCAGCGCCACCGCCGCCATGGCCACCGCCAGGTAGGTCTTGCCGGTTCCCGCGGGACCGATGGAGATGACGATGTCGTGATCGATCATCGCCTGGATGTATTGGCGCTGATGCAGGCCGCGCGGCGCGACCAGCCGACAGACCGCGGCCATCTCGCCCCGCGGTTGGAAAAACTCGACCAGCGAGGCCTGGGGCGAGTCGGAGATCACCCGCACCGCCGTCGCCATGTCGTTCCCGCGCAACTTGTAGCCCCGTTCGAGGAGCAGCGAGAGTTCGCGCAGCAGGTGCTCGGCCGCCTCTACTTTGCGGGGATCCTCTCCATGAATCCGCAACTCGGCACCGCGCGCCGCAACGGTCACGTCAAAGGCGCGCTCTACGCGCCGCAGGTTTTCGTCGTGGATGCCGAACAACGAGTCGATTCCCTGCTCGGCGAGGGTGAGATTTGCCATATGAGTTGCGACGCCCCATCTGCCAAGAAGAAGGCCAACGGCGCGCTCCCGGATCCTACCAGGAGCGCCCCCGAGCCCACATCGCGGGGCGCTGGTCCTATCTCCTCTTGTGCTCGTAGAAGCCGTGACCGCTCTTGCGCCCCAGCCTTCCGGCCTGCACCATTTGCTTGAGCAGCGGCGGCGGCGCGAAGCGCTTTTCGCGGTACTCCTCGAACATGATGTTGGCGATGTAGTAGGTGGTGTCGAGGCCAACGAAATCGAGCAGGGTGAACGGCCCCATGGGATAGCCGCAACCCAACTGCATCCCCTTGTCGATATCCTCGATCGAGCCCACCCCCTCCTCGTAGGCGCGGATGGCGTCGAGCAGGTAGGGAACCAACAGCCGGTTGACGATGAAGCCGGAGTTGTCCCGACAGGCGACCGGTTCCTTGCCCACCTTGCGCATCAGCGTGGCGACGCTGTCGAAGGCCTCATCGGCGGTCATCAGGGTCCGCACCACTTCGACCAACTTCATCACCGGCACCGGGTTGAAGAAATGCAGGCCCAGCACCCGTTCGGGCCGCGAGGTGGCCATCGCCAGCTGAGTGATGGTCAACGAGGAGGTGTTGCTGGTGAAAATCGCCCCTTCCTTCACCGTCTTGTCGAGTTCGGCGAAGGTCGCCCGTTTGATGTCCAGATTCTCGACGATCGCCTCGGCCACCAGGTCGCAGTCGGCCAGATCGCCGAGATCGGTGGTGCCGGTAATGCGTCCCAGGGTGGCGTCGCGCTCCTCAGCCGAGAGCTTGCCGCGGTCGACCGCCCTACCCAGTGAGCGCTCGATCCGGGCCATTCCCTTGCCCAGCAGCTCGTCATTGATCTCGCGTACCAAGGTAGTCAACCCAGCCTTGGCCGCGATCTCGGCGATTCCCGAGCCCATCAATCCACAGCCCAATACTCCGACCTTATCGATACTCATCAGAACTGATCCTCTCGTGTTCAATGCGCTTCGCGAGCGCGGTACAGAATGTTGCAAGGCCGACGACCGCGGTCGTCGAGTCTAGGGTAATGAATTCGTTGTCGCCATCCGCCGGATCTCACGCTGCCCCTCGGCCAACCGCGTCAGCCTCAAGCGCAAGGCCCCCGGAAGTTCAAAGGGCAACCGGTCGGCCCATTCGACCACCTTGACTCCCGGTCCCGCCAGCAACTCGTCGAGCCCGATCGAGTCGACCTCCTCCGCCGCGAGACGATAGAGGTCGGCGTGAATCAACCGGCCACCCGGACCGCTGTGCTCGCGCACCACGGTGAAGGTCGGCGACTGAACTTCACTACGATCGATCCCGAGACCGGTTGCAATCCCCTGAGCCAGGACCGTCTTGCCACTGCCCAAATCACCGTCGAGCAGCAGGACACCGTCCGGCCGCAAGCGTGCGGCCAGCTCTTCGCCGTAGCGTCGGGTCTCTTCTTCGCTGTGGCTGTGGTGGATGTGGGGCGTTGTAGACGTAGGAGCGCACCTCGTGGTCGAGTTCGAAGCCCTGGGTTGCCATCGGGCAGCGCCCCGCGGCGGCCTGAATGCTACCCGAATGCTAATGGCGCTGGACTTGGCGCCAGGCCCTGGACAAATCCGTGAGTACATCGCTGGCGAGCACCGCAACCTCGCCCTGGCGCTCAGCCGAGAGATCTCCGGCCAACCCATGGAGGAAAACCCCGGCACAAGCCGCGGCACGGGCCTCCACGGCCTGGGCCGCGAGAGCGGCGATCATACCGGTTAAGAGGTCCCCGGTGCCACCCGTGGCCAGGCCGGGATTGCCCGTCGGGTTGACCCACAGTTCCCCGGAGGGGACCGCGATCAGGGTGAGATGGCCCTTGAGCACCACGATGGCGCCACTCTCCGCCGCCGCCTGCCGGGCGGCGGCGGGACGATCGCGCTGGACCTCCTCGGAGGTGATTCCCAGCAAGCGAGCCATCTCGCCGGGGTGGGGGGTCAAGATGGTCGGTGCCGCCAGTGTAGTTCGCGCCGCCAGCTCGCCGAGGCGGCCGGCGAAGGCGTTCAAGCCGTCGGCATCGAGGACCAGTGGCAGGGTCGAGTCGGCGACCAGGGCGCGCAGCAGGGCGGCGATTTCCTCACCGCCTCCTAAGCCAGGACCGAGGGCCAACACCGACTTGCCAACACTCAGCTGTGCAACGAGGGGACGTGCGGCGGCGCTTAGCAGGCCGCGCTCGCCCTCCGGCAGGGCGACCACCATCGCTTCGAGAGCGGCGGCGTCCACCCCTGTAGCGACACTCTCCGCCGTCGCCACGGTCACCAAGCCGGCACCGCAACGCCCCGCCGCGGCGGCGGTGAGAACCGCCGCCCCACCTCCCCCGGGACCTCCCGCAACCACCAATACGTGACCATGGCTCCCCTTGTGAGATCGCGGGCGACGCGGCGGTGGCAGAAGGGCGGCGATCTCAGCCTCGCTCAGCAAGCTCATCCGCGCACCGCCGACCGACTCCGCCAGCTCAGCCGGCACTCCTAGGTCGGCGATCACCAGCTCACCCACCGCATCGCGAGCGGGCGGGAAGATCTGCGCCACCTTGGGCGTCGCAAAAGTCACCGTGCGCCCGGCCCACAAGCAGGGACCCGGGATCTCCTCGCAACCGGCGATCAGTCCGCTGGGAAGGTCGACCGCTAGAAGGGGAACGGTCAAACGGTTGATCGACTTCACCAGATCCGCCCAGAAGCCTTCCAACGGGCGGCTCAAACCGGTGCCAAAGAGGGCGTCCACCAGAAGATCGCTGCCCCGGGCGGCCTCGATCAGGGAGGTCAAGTCGCTGTCTTCGATCGAGACTTCCCACAGGGGCAACTGCATCCGCCTACAGATTTCCAGTTGGATCGCGGCATCGCCAGTCAGTTCGCGTCCGGGGCGCCGAAATAGAAAAATGTGCGCGGTGTAACCGCGTACCGCCAAGTGACGAGCCACGGCCAGGCCGTCGCCGCCGTTGTTTCCAGCACCGCAGAATAGGGCCACCGACCGCACCTCGGGGTAGCACTCCCCGATCGCATCGACGACGCCCAGCGCGGCGTTTTCCATGAGCACCACCGACGGCACCCCCAACTCCTCGATCGCCGCGCGATCGACCTGCCGCATCTGCTCCGCGTCGAGAATCCTCAACCCGGCACCGCTCTCGGCTGGCTGGGAGTCGCCCCCAGCAGGCCCCATCCCGCGAGCAAGGCAGCCGTGCGCGGACACGAAATCTGGTCTGAGCGCAGAGACTGTACCAAAGGTTCGAGATCCTCGGGAGTATCGACATCGCGGCCCGGTGGCAATAGCCGCGCCTCCAAACCCAGCTGATCGCAACGCTCCAGGGTCGTCGACAAGACTCGGTCCGTGCTCCACGGCACCTCCGCGAAAAGGCGCGGCGACAGCGCTCGGCCGCGGACGCCGATCAGATAGTAGCCGCCGTCCACCGCCGGCCCCAGCACCACATCGGACCGCTCCAAGACGGCGAATGCCTCCTCAACCCGCGCTAGCGAGAGGGTCGGGTGATCGCTACCGACCGCCGCCACTTTGGAGAAACTCCGCGCCGCCAGAGCCAGGGCCGCATACAGACGGTCCCCCAAGGTCGCCCCTTCCTGCCGCAGGTGAGAGAGACCGGCGAGCGGTAGCTCCGCCAAGGGCGGCTCGGCCAGCGGCGGCTCGCTTTCTCCCGCCTCCAGAGCCCAAGCTAGGCGCAACTCAAAGGAGCCCTGGCGCAGCCTCTCCACCACGTCGCCGATGAAAGCGGCGTGCAAGAGCGCCGTCTGCTGGGCCGTCAGCTCGCCGATCAAGCGGGTTTTCACCTGCCCTGGGCGAGCCGGCTTGGTGAAGAGAATCAAACAGGAGCTACTCATGACCACTAAGTCTACCGGGTAAGATGGTGCGAGAGGCCTCAGCCCACCCCCGACAGCCCCGAGGAGAAACAGCCATGCCACAGTGGGAATACAAGATCATCAACGTGCGCAGTGAGAACTACCGGCTCGACCCCAATTCCGCCCCCCGGCTCAACGACCTGGGCACGGAAGGGTGGGAGCTCGTCTCCATCACCTCGGTCAACTTCAAGACCGGCGCCACCGACAACATCGCCATGGTTTTCAAGCGCCAGGTTTCGGACTAGCCCTTCTCTTTCTTCTTTTTGGCACGCTTCTTTTTGCGCTTACGACCCACCGCCTTGGATACTTGGCGCGCGGTGAGTAGAAGGCCGGCGACGCCCAGGATGGCCACGAAACCATCGCGCACCGCTTGCGCCGTTTCCACCTCGCGGTCCACCGCCGTGCCGATGTCTCCAAGGCGACTCTGTAAGCGTCGGCGACTCTCGGCCAGCCGCGTCTCGGCACTGGATTGGCCTTTGGGTTCGGCCGTCACGTTCGAGCTAGCTTCGTCCTTGCTCATCCCGCACCTCTCTCTGCCTCCTCCGCGGCATCCGCCGGCCCCGGGCGCAGCGAGACTTCACTACGCCACCAAGCTAAGTGGTCCCGCGTACGACGCGTCACCGTGTCGACCGGATTCTCGATTCGCTTCGTCTTGTTCCATCCCAGTGCCCCCAGCACTACGACGAGCACCAAGAAGACTGCAAAGACGATCAATCCCGCTCCCCAATCGGGCAACCACTGGGCCAAGACGCGGA
This sequence comes from Acidobacteriota bacterium, assembly GCA_003231035.1. Lineage (GTDB taxonomy): Bacteria > Acidobacteriota > Thermoanaerobaculia > Multivoradales > SZUA-115 > SZUA-115. The sequence goes on along the minus strand of QIHU01000520.1, from coordinate 9,694 downwards.
TCATCACGTAGCCCAGAATGGCCGGCAGCCAGATCAAGATCGAGGCCGCGGCACCGAAAAAGGTCAGCGCCCTACCGGCAAATCGACCGCTGACGCGGAGATCGTCGCGGGCGGCTGCAATCTCCGCATCCAAGACCTCGAGCAGGTCACCGAGGAGTTCCCGAGACAGGTAAATCCACTCGCCGCCACGGCCGGTGCCAGGCGAGCCGCTCACCGCCCTCCCACCTGCACCGTTTTGGTAATCAAGGAGAACTCAGCTCCCACCTGATCGCGCACCCCGATGGCGACACGATGCACTCCCGGACGCATCAGGAGATCCAGCTTGTAGAGGTAACTCTGGCCTCGGGCCTCCTCGATCTGCGGATCTGGAATCGAAATGGGCAGCTCGGCGTTGCGCACCTCCGAAGTCCCGCCCTCCTCATCTTGCACGGCGACAAAAACTTGCAGGCGAGCTTCATGGCTTCCCGCGTTCGGTATCAAGACGATCTGACTCAGCGGAATACTGATCGCCAGAGGCATGGTGAAATGGCCCCTCTTCGCCGGAGTTCCGCGGCCAAATTCGAGACCGATGCCGATCGGGTTGTCGTCAATCTTATGGATCAAGCCCGAACGCACCCCATCCTCGGCGCGGACCATCGGCGTCTTGTCGCGATAGCCGTCGCGATGGCGGACCCGCAAGCCCTTGCGGCCCTTCACTTTGACTTCGATCCGGTAGTACCGACCATCGCCGTAGTGGGCCGGGGTGTAGCCGACCGAGTAGTAGGTGCGGAAGTCTTGGGCGACCTTCGCCAAGGGCTTCAGCACACTGTTGGTGTTGATGATCGCCTTGCCGCCGGTCCGCTCCGCGATATACAGCAACGGGCTTTGGATGTTCGAGGTGTGAATCTGATCCACCTGGATACCTTGCCTGGGCGTTCTATCTGAAACATCCGCCCCGTAAACTCGCAAACCGCCGGCATCGATGGTGTAGAAACTCACCCGGTTCGCGTTCGCCGCCGCCGCCAACGCCTGAAACTTGCTGGAGGAGTCGAAGTCGTAGATCTGGGTCAAACCGTAAGTTGTTTTGAACTTCTCCTGCACCGCGTAGAAAAGATCCTCCCCGGCGCGCATCGCCAGCCCCTCGGAAACGTAGAGGATCATCTTGCGCCCGGGTACCCCGGCAAGCCCATCGACATACTCGCGCAATGCCGAGATGGTGAAGGTCACGTCGTTGTAGATCGATCCCGCGTAGATGCGGGCGAAGGAGAGCCCTTCTTGCTCGGTCGTCGCGTCTTCGATCTGCTCCAACGCATCGCGACGTTCGGAAACTCGGTGAACGGCGTGACCGCTGACCGTCTCCAACTCTTGCAAAGCACGCGAAATCACCGCCGGATTGGAGGTAAAGGGCTGGCGCAGGTGGAGTGAGCGATCGTAGGTCACCAAGGCTACGCGGTCGTCCTTGGTGACATGGGTGCGCAAAAAGATCCGCAGGTCGCGCATCACCTTGTTACGTTTGAAAGGCCGAATGTTGAAGTTGTCGATATAGACCACCAGGCTCAAGCGCTGCTTAGCGGGCAACGGCGGCGGCTCGTTCCGCCGCTCGATCGCTGGAGCCGCGCCGCCGGCAGCGCTTTCTTCCTGATCCTCTTCCGCCTGTACGACCACCGGCGGCGTCTGGTCTCGGGCGACCACGCTGCCCCCCACCACCGGGTAGAAGTTGGTGATCGGCATCTCGCGGCGGTTCTCGAAGATCTCGAAGTCATCTTTGGTGAGGCCTAGGATCGGATTGCCCTTCTTGTCGGTGACGTAGACATCCAGATCCACGACGCTGACATTCAAGACGTCGACAAACAGGGCCGGGGCTTCCTCAGCCTTGTCTTGCGCGCCCTGGGCAGCCACCGAGGCCAAAGTGATCAACAGCGCACATCCGGTGAGCCAGAACGCAACGAATTTTTGACTAGTTTTCATCATGAAGTTCCTCCCGCCGAGTATACGGTAACCCACCCCACAGCGAGCAGCGCACTGCGTGTGTCGAAGAGACAAGTCTCGGCCATCCGAAGTGACGCAAACGCTGTGCCAGATCCTCCCTTTTCTTCCCAGCAAGATTCGAGCGCGTCGCGGGTTACAGAATGGAAGCGGGGCAGCCCAGCCCCGCATCCTGATGAAATCATCGATGAGAGGACTTGCCATGACTCCGCATCACACCCGTGCCGTGGGCGCTTCCCTAGTACTGGCCCTTGCTCTGCTTGGCGGGGCGCAACCCAGCCCTGGGGAGACTGGCTGGGAGCGCACCCTCGTCGCACCGCGAACCACGGACACTGCGATCAACGACTGGCCCAACGATCACTACGCCTACGCCCCGCAGCCCTCCCTGCGCCAAGGCAAGCTCTTTGTCTTTCTGCCCGGATCGTTCGGCAAGCCGGCCAACCAACAGCTGGTCATGGAAGAGGCCGCCGACCTTGGCCTGCATGGCATCAACCTGAGCTACCCCAACCGGTGGACGGTGGGCCAACTGTGCCGCCGCGAGGTCAACCTAGACTGCTTCGAACAAGTTCGCCTGGAGATTGTCGACGGCACTAACCGCGGCCCACTGGTGGAGATCGACCGCCCCAACTCGATCGAAAACCGACTCGAGAAGCTCCTGGCCTACCTGGCGCGAGAAAAACCAGCCCAAGGGTGGGAAGCCTTTCTAGATGGCGACGGCAGACCCCTTTGGTCCTCGATCCGGGTAGCGGGCCATTCTCAGGGCGGAGCGCACGCCGCGATCCTCGGGCAGGTGCATTCGGTGGACCGAGTTGTGGCCTTCGGCGCTCCCAACGACTTCAACGTTCTCTTCCAGCTCACCGCACCCTGGCTCTCCGGCCCTTCGAAGACACCGCCGCAACGAATCTTTGGCTTCAACCATCGTCAAGACAGCTGGGATGCTCGGCTCCTGGCCTGGGCCGCGCAAGGGCTCGGCTCCTTCGGGCCGCCTACTTCGGTGGACGCGGCTTCGCCACCCTTCAACGGCAGCCACCAGCTCTTCACCACGGCGCTTCCGGCCCTGCCCGGCGGCGAACACGGCAGTGTGGTGGTGGACAGGAACACACCTCTGGACGCGAACGGCGAGCCGCTCTTTCGCCCCGTCTGGCGCTTCCTCCTCGACGGCACCAGCCCAGCACCCCCAGGACCGGCTGGAGAACCGGAGCCCCTGCGGCTCAATGACCAGCGGTTCGAAGTCCGCGCCACCTTTAAGACTCCCACGGGGGCAGAGGGCAACGGGCAGCCAGTAGCCCTGACCACCGACACCGGCTACTTCTGGTTCTTCAACCCGGCCAACGTCGAAGTGGTGGTCAAGGTGCTCGATGGTTGCGGCTTCAACCAGCGCTTTTGGGTCTTCGCCGGAGGGCTAACCAACGTGGAGGTAGAACTTACCGTCCTCGACACCCTCACCGGCCACACGGAACGCTACACAAACCCGCAAGAGAGCCCGTTCCAGCCCATCCAAGACACCACCACCGGCTTCTCCTGCTAGCCCACCCCGGGGGTGCCAGCCGCCCAGGACTGAGGTGTCCGTGTAGATCCGGATCTTCATCGCCTCATTCTAACCCGTGCTCCATCGCCTCCAAGCTTTCGCCACCGCTGCGCCGCGTTCTTCCGCCAGCCCAACGACTTGCGCTCACTGGCAGTGCCGGCCGCGAAGCGGGCGGTATTGTCCAGTGCAGCGGCTGGTTATGCGGAATCTCCTCTCATAGGCCTGGCCCTGCGCCACGACTCGTATGCCACAATGCCAGGACCTCGACCGTCTCCCTCTCTGGCACAGATCGGTAGTAGAGATAGTAGCTGACCCGCCCAAGGAGAACCCTTCGAACGCCTTGAAGGCGGACGTTTCTAGCGACCTCACCGAGGCCAGGATGGTTGCGGATGAGCGTGAATGCCGAGTGTAGGTCCTTTTTGAAGGAGTCACCGGCTGCCGTGCGATTCTTGGCCCACCATTCGACGGCCTCGACGATTTCCGCCTCGGCCCTTGGCACGACCTGGATGCGGAAGGATGGCGGCACAGGAATCCTACAGCCGGGCTAGGAGGTCATCCCCATCCACGAACATGCCGGCATCGGCTTGGCCGATTGCCTCCAGGATGGCTTCCTCTTCAGCTGGCCCCAGCTCGAAAGTCGCTTGATTGTCTGGAGCAAGAACCGTTACCGAAGCCCCCTCAGGGATATGAGCTCCCTCGGGAACCACGATTCTGCCGTCAACCACTTGTCCTGTCATGACTACCATGGACTCATGATACAACGACGGTCTACTTGCCTCGACGAGGTCTACGGAAGAATGATCGCAGGATTCCGCATCACGCCTTGCCGATCAGCTGCGACGCGAAGCGTCGTCGGCTGCATCGCCTTGTTGGGCGGCGCCGGCTACGCCCCCACCAACCACCTTGCTCCCGTCGCAAACTCAAAGGCGTGGAGCCTCACGAACGCCAGCGCGAGTTCGTCTTCGCGCGACTTCCAATCGGCCTGCATTCGCTCAAGTACACGTCGATACAACGCTGCATGTTCTGACCCCCGGGTTGCGTCCATCATCGCTTGGTGAACGTTGGCGGACGTCTGCTTGACGAACTCCGAGTTTCTACGCTCGTATCTAATCTTGCGGAGCAACGACAACCGTCGGCCCAAGCTGAGGAACTCGATTTCCTCCGGCTCGGAGAATGCGACGCCATAGCTACCCGCACTCGTGTAGGTGAGCCTGGTGTGGTTACGAAGCGCCACTATCTCCACGAAGTTCGTCTCGTTTACCAAACTGCGAGATTCGATCGCGGACCACAGACGCGTGTGAGTGTGAAAGGCAGGGCTCGCGTAGACGACCAGTGCGTTGTCGCCAACGTTTTCATGCACGCGCTCCAGGGCCTCTTGCTGGTGCGGCGTGATCTCGTACCGAAAGTAGGGAGATTTCCAGGTGTGCCACTCCTTTGACCGACGCGTTCGAAGATACTCAGGACGCTTGTATTGGACGAAGAGGTTGAAACGAAACGGCGGGAACACGTCATCGATGTAGCGCAGATCGATCCACTGGCGAGGTCGAAGTCGCACTGATGCAGACCAGCCCCACGGAAACATCTTCATTAGATCTGGGTGTCGTGTGAACATCGCCGCGTCGAAGCCGACGGTGCATTCGAGAACCTGACCAGGCGAGAACACTCGATGATCGGCCGCGAGTTCCGAGTTCATCGGGTGCTCGAACTGCTTCTCCTCAAACTCGCACTTCATCGACTCTCCCCGACCGCCCAACCGACTTCTCTCCGGATTCTCCGTCTACAACTCTCGGGCGCTTCAGCGACGGCCGAGAGTCTGTTCGCGGTTTCTCAGTGGACAGGCAGCTCCTTGCCTGTGCGATTTTCCATGGATTCTAACCTAATGACCAGGGCGGCGCAAACTGCCTGAACCTTGTCGGATAAGCGGGGAGTGGGGGCGTCGGATGAGGCTTACTCCTACGGGAGCTTCCGCGGCAGGCTGAGAGTCCAGGAGAGCCTGAGTTTTCGGGCTTCTCGCCCGAATGGCGGATTCCGGCTGGCGCGCGGGAGTTGGGTAAGCGGATGGAGAGTGGGTTGGCAGGAGCCTACGCCGATAGGCGGAGGAGGATGGTTGGAGCGCGCTGGAGCGCGCTGGAGCGCGCTGGAGCGCTGCAAGGTATTGATTTGCTTGACCTTAGCCAGATCTTTCAGGCTCTTGGCTGTACCGGTTGCTCCGGGGGTGGGGGCATAAGGTGGTAGTGGTCAATGCCCGTCGAGTGAAGCTGATCGCCGAAAGCACTCTCAAGAGCGACCGAATCGATGCGGAGATTCTGGCTCGGTTGAGCCGATTCGACGGAGGGTTCTTGCGCAGTGTCTACCAGCGCAGTGAGGATGCCCAAGTGATGCGCACGCGCTTGCGGGTCCGTAGCGAGCTGGTGCGCTGCCGTGCCCGTCTGATCACCTCAGTGCGCGGCACGCTACGTGCTCAGGGTTTTCGAGTGCCCTCGTGTGCAACCGGCGCCTTTGTAGGTCGCTTCTCCAAAGTGGCGATCACGGCAGAGCTTCGAGACGCTGTTGATCCTCTGATGGAGACGATTTGTCAGTTGACCGATCAGATCGAGGTACTCGATCGCGAGCTCGAGGAGCTCTCCAGCTCGGATGAACTGATGGTGCGCCTGCGCGGTGTGCCAGGGGTTGGCCCGGTGGTCAGCGTCGCCTACGTCGCCTGGATGGACCGCCAGGATCGGTTTAAAAACGAAGCCGAGATGTCGGAGCCTGTCTCGGCTTGCGGCTCAAAGTGCGAGGATCTGGCGGGGTGATCAAGCACGGACGCATTACTCGAGATGGGGACAAACAAATGCGCTGGCTCTTGGTGCAGGCCGCGCATGCGGCCCTGCACACCAAGAAGGATTCGGCACTGATTCAGTGGGCCAGACAACTCGCCGAAAGAACGGGCAAACACAAAGCTGTCGTGGCTCTAGCGCGCAAGATCGCCATCGTGCTCCACCGAATCTGGGTGACCGGAGAAGCGTTCCGCCCCTTCCCTAAATCTGCCTAGAACCAGATCAAAGAAGCTTGTCAGTATTGCCACAGGACGAGGAACAAAGCTTGGGTGACTCCGAGTGTGACTTGGAGCATCGACTCCGCGTGCCAGATGGGAGCACCCAGTTTTCTTTGGACGAATGCTCAACATGCACCGGTCCGACAATGGACCCAAACGAGTGCGAATAGAAGCCAGTCCCCCGGTCTGAGCAATGCCTACTGCGAATCTCGAATCACTGCTGGGTACAGAAGAACGAAGGTACAAAGACGAAATTTCCACTTGACTGGAGCGACCGACTCATAGAAGTCACTTCGGGGAATCGGAACAAAAGTAAGAGTCATTCCGACCCAAAACCAAGGTCAAGAACCGGGGCAATGGTCGCCAGGAGGGCACTACTGTCCTGTGTGGACACCTCGCGGGTGAGCAATCCGCGAGGTGTCAGCTCCTTACTTCAGGTGCACGAATCGGCCTACAGAGGGCACTCCCTGGTCCGTCACCAGGAACAACATGTAGTAACCAGGCGTGGCGCAGGAGTGGGTACTGTTGGGGCTGAGGCAACTGTTGAAGGGCGAGTTGAAGGTGACGCTATTGGCGCTCTTGCTGAGGATTTCCAGATCGACGAAACGCTGGCCCATGTCGCTGTGATGGGTGGTCGAGGCCGGGGCGAGGAGTACCGCGCGGAGAATCGATCTCGCGTCTGGCAAGGCGTTGAAAGTGGCGGTGTACGGCCCCCCTCCAGCCGAGAGGTAGTGCAGTTGGCTGGAACTCAAGGTGACGTTCTTCGGCCGTCGCCGATTGCGATCGAAATAGGGGGGCCGAAGGACTTGATAATCCCAATCGCGGCGGTCGCCGCCGGCCGAGAGAACGTTGCCGTTGGGCAGCAGGGCGGCGCTAGAGTGATAGTCGCGACCCGAGTCTCCGGGCAGCAACTGGAACCACTGGTTTCTCGAATACCACTCAGCATCCCGCCAGAGGATCGGGTTTCCCGCGGCGTCGGTGTCGTTGCCGCCGACCACCAACACCGATTTGTCCGGCAGCAACACCGCGTTCAGGTGGACCCGCTTGCGCTTCATCGAAGGAGCAGCCCCCCAGGTGCCGGCCCCTTTGGGTAGCACCGACTCGACGGTCTGGTGAACGTTCGAGTGACCCCCTGAGGCGCCGCCGAGAATCCACACCTTGTCCTGGTTGCCAAAATTGCGCGGAAAGAGGATCGACGCGCCGTCGTGACGGACCACGGACGACTGGGGCAAGTTGATCCAAGAGCCGGGAAGCGAAGTGTGCCGGACCTTGGCCTTCGAGGTCTTGGGGCCGCTTACGAAGGCATACCCGTCCGACAGCGTATGCAGGCGCGGATAGTTGCCCACGCTTGCACTGCCCAGAGGCCCAGGAAGAATCTGGCTGCCGCCACTGGTGTCCCAGAGGCCGGTGATCGGATCATAAACTTCGTAGCTGTTTTGAGCACCGCCAGCGTGGGTGCCTCCGAGAACCATCATCTTGCCGTCGGGAAGGCGGTTCACCGTCGGGTACCACCGGTTGGCCTCGAGCCCCTGGTCCAGGACCGTCCAGTTACCATAGGGGGTCGAGGGATCGGCCGGGTCGAACACCAAGGCCAGCTTGGCGCCGCCGAAGGGGCTGCCGTACTGCGAGGTGCCGCCAGCTACGAACAGGCGGCCATCGGGCATCCAGGCATGGCCCGAGCAGAAGAGGTTGCCGACTCCTTGATCCGGGATGATGAACTCGTCGTTCCAGAGCACCGTCGGCGGGTTGGTCGCTGGGTTGAGGATCACCCAGCGCTGCGACCAGTTGCCGCTCTGGCTCTGACTGTCGAACCCGAGCACCAGCCCAGCCTTGTCCGCGGGTTGCGGGATCAGGGCCAGGTGCAGGGCCTTGAAGACTCGGTCGTTCTGCCCTACGAGCGGCAAGTTGGCAAAGCCGCTCTGCGCCCATAGCGGCCCGGTGGGGCATGCCTTGGTTGGATTCCCGCCCACCATCAGCGGGTTCTGGCACGGTGTGAGCCAGCTGCCTTGGGGAGGCAGGTTCACAATGCTGATGTTCTGGGGTTGCGCGGGCGCCAGCTGAGTAGCTCCCGAAGTTGGGAGAAGCCCGAGCAGGAGAAAGAGGGCGCAGATGAGCTGAGCAGGGCGACGAAGGAAGTGCGGAAACATGATGACCCCTTTGCGAGCGGTTGAAAGCGATGAAGAGCCCTTAAAACCCAGACAGGGTCCCGACCCTCGATGACCTGGACCCCTCTAGGTGTCTCTCATCTCTTTAGGAGTCAGAGCAACAGGCAAATGCCCTGCTTCGCAAGGGTGGAGTCGACGACGGGCGTAGTGGTCACCTCTACTGGCAGAGATCAACGCTGCACTTGTACCTGAGCTTCACGTCCACGCGCCATTCCCCGTACGGGGTATAGCAGGTAGCCGTGTTGGTACACGACGTGTTGCACGGTTCCAGACTGATCACCGTCTCCGAACCACATTGGTCGCAGGTGCCCGGGATCTGATTGCGTGCTTGGTTGACCGCATCGTTGGTAGCCGCTTGGCAAGTCGACCCAAACCCCCAAGCCGCTCCCGTGGTTCCTCCAGGGAAACAGCGGAAACAATCCGCCGCATCGGCGGCTGGGCCCGGTTCGAGTAGGGCGACAACCGCCGCGCTCGCCAAGACCACAAGCAAGCTTCTTCATGACAGATCCTCCTGGTTAGCACCGGACTGAAAGTAGCCCGACGCGAAGCGGTGGAGAGGCGCTGCCGCTCATCGTCCCAGGAATATCAACGATCATACCTAAACTATCGAAATAAACTTGTACCACCTTCCACCTGTCTCTGTCAAATTTCTTCGCCTCAGCATGGACCCCCATCGACACCGGCAAGATCGATGGTCACTTTGAGCACTGACCCTGTAAGAGTCGACCCCAAGCCAGCGTTGTGGCAATGACGGCCCAGAATTCACATTCACACAACACGCCTGTATCGGCCAAGTCGAAGGGGAAAGGCACCAAATGCTCGAGATTAGGAACTTGGTCAAGGTTTACCCGGGACCGGTAGCGGCTTTGCAGGGTATCGACTTGGAGATTCCGAAGGGCCTTTTCGGCTTGCTGGGCCCCAACGGATCGGGCAAAACCACTTTGATGAGGATCCTTGCCGGCCTCTTGGAGCCGACCTCCGGCCACATCTTCTGGGACG